>JAGVCB010000143.1 GCA_020059445.1 Polynucleobacter sp.
CTCATTCATGCCCAGAGATTCTTGCTGAAGCGGTTTATGGCTTGGCTGAGATCAATCGTGAAGCAATCAAAAAAGCCAGAGTGATTGGTTTGGCGGGCTGCTATCCAACATCCGTTCAGTTAGGATTTGCACCTTTGATCTCACCAAAATCAACAGGCGGTAAAAATCTGATTGATTTGAATAGCTTGATCTCTGATTCAAAATCGGGCGTTTCAGGCGCTGGGCGTAAGGCAGAGGTTGGTACTTTGATGGCTGAAGCGAGTGATAACTTTAAAGCATATGGTGTGAAGGGTCATAGACATCATCCTGAGATTTGTCAGGGATTGTCCGCCATTGCTGGCGGTCAATCTGTGGGGCTGACTTTTGTACCCCACTTGACCCCAATGATCAGAGGTATTCATTCAACCTTGTATGCACGTATCTTGCCTGATGGAAAAGATGTTGATTATCAAAGCCTTTTCGAGAAGTTTTATGCGGGTGAGCCATTTGTTGATGTGATGCCAGCTGGCAGCACCCCTGAGACAAGATCAGTAAGAGGCAGCAATGCCCTAAGAATTGCGGTTCATCGCCCTCAGGGCGGCGATACCTTGGTTATTTTGGTGGTTGAAGATAACTTGGTAAAGGGGGCTTCTGGCCAAGGGGTTCAGTGTTTGAACCTGATGTTTGGTTTACCCGAAAATACTGGGTTAAGTCATATTGCCCTGTTACCATAAACCCCTACAACAATTGTTGGCTTTGAAGCCTACAATAGAGTCAATGTATTAAAAGGAGTTCATTATGAGCGCGACACAAACAACACAAAGTACCGAAAATTTAGAGCCGCCAATGCCGTTGGTTTTTACTGACAGCGCCGTGGCTAAAGTAGCTGATTTGATCGCTGAAGAAGGCAACCCAGATTTGAAATTGCGCGTATTCGTGCAAGGTGGTGGTTGTTCAGGTTTTCAGTACGGTTTCACATTTGATGAAGCTGTGAATGAAGACGACACATTGGTGACCAAAGACAACGTGACATTGTTGATCGATTCAATGAGCTTCCAATATTTGGTAGGCGCAGAGATTGATTACAAAGAAGACATCAATGGTTCACAGTTTGTGATCAAGAACCCTAATGCCACAACAACTTGTGGTTGCGGATCTTCTTTTTCAGCTTAATTAATTAAGCAGGGTAGTGCGCACCCAGCACGCGCAAGCCTTTAGCACCAGTCACAGCCGGCAAATTTGCTGGCTGTTTTCTTTTGTGTGCCCACGCTAGCCAAGCAAAAGCCGCTGCCTCAACAGTTTGAGGGTCAACGCCTCTGGCAGCTGTGCTCTGAATATTTTCGGGGGCTATCCAAGTACAAGTATTTTTTATTTGCTTGATGAGATGATTGTTTTTGATCCCACCACCGCAAATCAATAAATTCTGTGTTGAGGGAGCGTGTTGCTTTAAAGCATGAGCGATTGATTGAGCGGTGAGTGCCAAGAGAGTTGCTTGAATATCTTCTGGTTTTTGATTCAGGCAATCATTCATCGTTAAATGATGATTGAGCCATTCAGGATTGAATAAATCTCTACCCGTGCTTTTGGGAGGACTCTTTTTGAAGTATTCCTCGCCCAGCATGCTGTTTAAAAGATTTTCAATGATCTGGCCTTTGGCCGCCCATTGACCATCATCATCATAGGATTGATCAAGGGATTGTTTGATCCAGTGATCCAGCAGTACATTGCCTGGACCACAATCAAAGCCAATCATTTTGTCTTGTTGATTCGCGGGTATCAGGCTTAGGTTTGCGATGCCGCCAATGTTCAATATGGCTAAATTTTCATTGCAGCCAAACTGTGCCGCATGAAAAGCCGGTACCAAGGGGGCGCCTTGACCGCCTGCTGCAATGTCTCGACTGCGAAAATCAGCAATCACATCAATACCAGAGAGCTCTGCCAGCAAGGCAGGGTTCAGGGATTGTTTGGTGTAACCAATGCCATCGTGTGATTGAGGTTGGTGTCGAATCGTTTGGCCATGGGCGCCAATAGCGGTGACATCGGATGGCTGAAGTTTTGCTTCCTGAAGAATTGCTGCGCACGCCAAATGGTAATGTTGGGCCAATTGATTGGCTGCCAGAGCTTCCTTGTGGAGCTCATTATGGCTAGGGGCCTGTAGTCCAAAATAAGTGTTTTTGAGGGTTTCCTCAAAAGGAACATCTTTGTGGCATAAAACAGCAGTCCGCCCGTCATCGGAAATTTCAGCTAAAACAGCGTCAATGCCATCCATGCTGGTTCCGGACATAATGCCAATATAGTAATTCTTCATAGGGTTGACTCTTAAGTGATGCGACAATGATGCTCTAAGAAATTAATGTAACCGATAGATTATGTCTTCAGCTAACGAGAATAAAACAGAACAAGTTAAATATCCAATCACTGACCGTGTTTTGGAGGCCATGGAGGTCTCAAAACGTGGCTGTGATGAATTATTGGTTGAGGCTGAATGGTTGGCCAAGTTAGCCCGCAGCGAAGCAACCAAGACCCCTTTAAGGATCAAATTAGGTTTAGATCCAACGGCGCCTGATATTCATTTGGGGCATACCGTCGTTTTAAACAAAATGCGCCAATTACAAGATTTGGGCCATACGGTTATTTTCTTGATCGGTGACTTCACCAGCATGATTGGTGATCCATCTGGCAGAAATGCTACACGCCCTCCTTTGACCAAAGAAGAAATCGCCGTCAATGCTCAAACTTACTATCAGCAAGCAAGTTTGGTTTTAGACCCAAGCAAAACCGAAGTGAGATACAACAGCGAGTGGTGTGATCCATTGGGTGCTCGAGGCATGATTCAATTGGCAGCCAAGTA
>JAGVCB010000006.1 GCA_020059445.1 Polynucleobacter sp.
ATGGAAGATTTGGCTGACCAAATCAAAGGCGGCAAAATTGATTTTGATATTTTGATCGCATCTCCAGACGCAATGCGCATCGTTGGTACATTGGGTCAGATCTTGGGACCAAGAGGCTTGATGCCTAACCCTAAGGTTGGCACAGTGAGCCCAGACGTTGCTGGCGCAGTTAAAAATGCCAAGGCAGGTCAAGTTCAATTCCGTGTAGACAAAGCCGGTATCGTTCACGCAACAATCGGTCGTCGTTCATTTGAACCAGGCGCATTGAAAAACAACTTAGTAGCATTGTTGGACGCTTTAACAAAAGCAAAACCAACGGCTAGTAAGGGTATCTATTTGAGAAAAGTTGCCGTCAGCAGCACCATGGGTGCTGGTGTGCGCGTCGACCAAAACTCATTGGCTGCTTAATTAGCGGCTAACAAAAGAACTTTGGGTCAAGCAAGGGGCAACCTTTGCTTGAACATCAAAGACCGTTGGTGAGTTAGAAATGACTCTTAATACTAGAAATAGTGCCAGCGCAGATGGCGATCCTGAAAAGATTTCGCCTGTGTGCAACCCCTAACTGGCAACGGTTAGGTTAATAGGAGTTAAACAGTGCCTTTAAATATGGAAGACAAAAAGGCGGTCGTGGCTGAGGTGGGTGCAGAAGTTGCACAAGCCCAAACCATGGTGCTAGCTGAATACCGCGGTATTCCAGTGGGCGAACTGACTTCTCTTCGAGCTCAAGCTCGTGCAAACGGTGTTTACCTTCGCGTTATGAAGAACACCTTGGCACGTCTTGCAGTTCAAGGAACGTCGTTCGAATCATTGGCCGGTGAGATGGTTGGCCCGCTTATTTACGGTATCTCCGCAGACCCAGTTGCGTCAGCAAAAGTTTTAAACGACTTTTCAAAGACGCAAGCAGCTTTAGTGATCAAAGCGGGTTCATACAACGGCAAGGTAATGGATGCAGCAGCAGTTAAAGCTTTGGCATCTATTCCAGGTCGTAATGATCTTATCGCGATGTTGCTTGGCGTTATGCAAGCCCCAGTTTCTGGTATGGCTCGCGTGTTGGGAGCGGTTGCAGAAAAGAAAGCTAAAGAAGCTGCGTAATTGCAGTTTGACTTTAATTAATTAAAGAAATTGAATTAGGAGTTTTAAAAATGGCAGTTACTAAAGACGACATTCTAGAAGCCGTTGGCAATATGTCTGTAATGGACTTGAACGATCTAGTTAAAGCATTTGAAGAAAAATTTGGTGTATCAGCAGCTGCTATGGCTGTTGCTGCTCCTGGCGCTGGTGGTGGTGCCGCTGCTGCTGCAGAGCAAACAGAGTTCACAGTTGTGTTGGCTGAAGCCGGCGCAAACAAAGTGAGCGTAATTAAAGCTGTTCGCGAAATCACTGGTCTTGGCTTGAAAGAAGCTAAAGATTTAGTTGATGGCGCACCAAAGCCAGTTAAAGAAGGTGTTGATAAGGCATCTGCTGAAGACGCTAAGAAGAAGCTTGAAGAAGCTGGCGCTAAGGTCGAACTTAAGTAATTGGTTTGATAGGGCAGCGATGCTGCCCGGTTTGCTTAGAAGGCAAACCAGATATTAAAAAAGTTTGGTATCTGGTTTGCCTTCTGATACGACTGCAGAAGGCAAGTTTGGTCGGGTTGTGCACACGCACACCGTCAGCCATGATTGGTAGAGGCCAATCACCAAATCTCTGCTCAGTCGCTTAAATTCGGAGATGACATGGCTTATAGTTTCACCGAACGCAAGCGTATCCGTAAAAGCTTCGCTAAGCGCCCTAATAATCACCAAGTACCTTACTTGTTGACAACGCAACTTGAGTCTTATGCAAAATTTTTGCAAGAATCAAGAGGTTCTGCTGATCGTTTAAATGAAGGCTTGCAATCTGCATTCACTTCAATATTCCCTATCGTATCGAACAATGGTTTCGCTCGTATGGAATTCGTTCAGTACAACCTTTCAACCCCACCGTTTGACGTTAAAGAATGTCAACAACGTGGTTTAACATTCCATTCTGCCTTGCGCGCTAAAGTTCGCTTGATCATCAATGATCGCGAAGCGCCAACAAAAGTTAAAGAAGTGAAAGAGCAAGAAGTCTACATGGGTGAAATTCCTTTGATGACTGATACTGGCTCATTCGTGATTAATGGTACAGAGCGTGTGATTGTTTCTCAGTTGCACCGTTCACCAGGCGTGTTCTTTGAACACGACAAAGGTAAGACTCACAGCTCAGGCAAATTGTTGTTCTCAGCTCGTGTGATTCCTTACCGTGGTTCATGGTTAGATTTTGAATTTGATCCAAAAGATATTTTGTATTTCCGTATTGACCGTCGCCGTAAGATGCCAGTCACTATTTTGCTCAAAGCCATCGGTATGAACGATGAGCAAATTTTGGAAAACTTCTTTGGTTTTGACAACTTCAAACTACAAGCCGCTGGCGCACAAATGAATTTTGTAGCTGAGCGATTAAAAGGCGAAGTTGCACGATTTGACATCACTGACAAAGCTGGCAATGTTGTTATTGCAAAAGATAAGCGTATCAATGCTAAAAACATTCGTGATCTTGAGGCAGCTAAAACAACGACCATCAATGTTCCTGATGATTATTTGATTGGCCGTGTTGTTGCTAAAAACATCGTTGATGCTGATACAGGCGAAGTTCTTGCAACTGCCAACGAAGAAGTCACAGAAACTCTTTTAGCCAACTTAAGAGAAGCTGGCGTTAAAGAGTTGGAAACAATTTACACAAACGATCTTGATCAAGGTTCATTCATTTCGCAAACATTGCGCATTGATGAAACAGCTGATCAGATGGCTGCCCGCATTGCGATTTATCGCATGATGCGTCCTGGTGAGCCACCTACAGAAGATGCTGTTGAAGCTTTGTTCCAAAGATTATTCTATAACGAAGATACTTATGATCTTTCACGCGTAGGCCGCATGAAAGTGAACAGTCGTTTAAATCGTCCAGTGATGGAAGGTTTGATGGTTTTGTCTAACGAAGACATCCTAGACACAATCAAACTATTGGTTGACTTAAGAAACGGCAAAGGCGAGGTAGACGACATCGATCACTTAGGTAATCGTCGTGTGCGTTGCGTTGGTGAGTTGGCGGAAAATCAATTCCGTGCAGGTTTGTCTCGTGTAGAGCGTGCAGTGAAAGAGCGTTTGGGCCAAGCTGAAACAGAAAACTTGATGCCGCACGACTTGATCAACAGCAAGCCAATCTCTTCAGCAATTCGTGAGTTCTTTGGTTCTTCACAATTGTCACAGTTTATGGATCAAACAAACCCATTGTCAGAAATCACGCACAAGCGTCGTATTTCAGCATTGGGCCCAGGTGGTTTGACGCGTGAGCGCGCTGGTTTCGAAGTGCGTGACGTACACCCAACCCACTATGGTCGTGTTTGTCCGATTGAAACACCAGAGGGTCCAAACATTGGTTTGATCAACTCTTTGGCTTTGTTTGCTCGTTTGAATGAGCATGGTTTCTTAGAAACGCCATACCGTAAAGTTGTTAATAGCAAGGTAACTGATCAAGTTGATTATTTGTCAGCTATTGAAGAAGCTAAATATGTGATTGCTCAGGCGAACGCTTCAATTGATAAGTCAGGCAAATTAACGGATGAGTTAGTTTCATCACGTGAAGCTGGCGAAACAATGATGGTCAGCCCAGAGCGTATTCAGTATATCGACGTGGCTCCAAGCCAGATCGTTTCTGCTGCTGCATCACTCGTACCATTCTTAGAGCACGACGATGCTAACCGTGCGTTGATGGGTGCGAACATGCAACGTCAAGCGGTGCCATGTTTGCGTGCAACGAAGCCATTGGTAGGTACTGGCTTAGAGCGCACAGTGGCGGTTGACTCAGGCACTGTCGTAATGGCAACTCGTGGTGGTAAGGTTGATTACGCTGATGCTAACCGTATCGTGATTCGTGTGAATGACGAAGAAACTGCGGCTGGCGAAGTGGGTGTAGATATTTACAACCTCATCAAGTACACACGTTCAAACCAAAATACAAACATCAATCAGCGTCCAATCGTTAAGGTTGGTGACATCGTAGATCGCGGCGACGTAATTGCTGATGGCGCATCCACTGATTTGGGTGAGTTAGCTTTGGGTCAAAACATGGTTGTTGCATTTATGCCATGGAACGGCTACAACTTCGAAGACTCAATTTTGATCTCTGAAAAAGTTGTTGCTGATGATCGCTACACATCAATTCATATTGAAGAATTGTCTGTGGTTGCTCGCGATACCAAGTTAGGCCCAGAGGAAATCACACGCGATATCTCAAACTTAGCTGAAACCCAGTTGAGCCGTTTGGATGACAGTGGTATTACTTACATCGGTGCTGAGGTTGAGGCGGGTGACGTATTGGTTGGTAAGGTAACGCCTAAGGGTGAGACAACGTTAACTCCAGAAGAAAAACTTTTGCGCGCAATTTTTGGTGAAAAAGCTTCTGACGTTAAAGACACTTCATTGCGCGTTCCTTCAGGTATGACTGGCACAGTAATCGACGTTCACGTGCATCACGCTCAATACCTTCACGTGTAAACAC
>JAGVCB010000128.1 GCA_020059445.1 Polynucleobacter sp.
TGTGACTGGCGCAGCAGGATTTGTTGGCGCAAATATCATTCAGGGTCTAAATGCCCGAGGTATTAAAAATATCATTGCTGTTGATGAATTAAACCCAGCTGATAAATACCGCAATTTGGCTGATTTAGAGATTGCTGATTATTTCGATAAGTCTGAATTCTTGTCAGCTTTTTCTAAAGGACATTTCGGTAAAGCCACAGCAGTGTTTCATGAAGGTGCTTGTTCAGACACCATGGAAACTGATGGTCAATACATGATGGCCAATAATTACCGTTACTCGATTGATTTGTTGGATATTTGCACAGAGCATCATGTGCCTTTTTTGTATGCTTCATCTGCAGCTACTTATGGTGGTTCTGATGTATTCAAAGAGGATCGCCAGTTTGAGAAGCCACTGAACGTCTATGGCTACTCTAAGTTCTTATTTGATCAAGTGATGCGCCAGCGATTGCAAGATGAAGCCACCACTGCCCAAGTAGTTGGATTCAGGTACTTTAACGTTTATGGACCGAGAGAATCACACAAGGGACGCATGGCTTCAGTTGCTTTCCATCACTACCATCAATTCATGGAAGCCAATTTGGTGAAATTGTTTGGTGAGCACGATGGCTACAAAGAGGGTGAACAAAAGCGAGACTTTGTTTCTGTCGAAGATGTGGTGAAGGTTAATTTATTTTTCCATGATCACCCTGAAAAGAGTGGCATTTTCAATTTGGGCACAGGTCGCGCGCAACCATTCAATGATGTGGCTAGATCAGTGATCAACTCTTTGAGAAAAATCCATGGGCAAACTGAGCTATCTTTATCTAATTTGGTCGATGAGAGATTGCTTGAGTACGTGCCATTCCCAGAGGCGCTGAAAGGTAAGTACCAGTCATTCACTCAAGCAGATTTAACAAATTTGAGAGCTGCAGGGTATCAAGATGACTTCCTAACGGTTGAGCAGGGTGTCAGCAAATACATGACATGGTTGTCAGAAAATTCTGATTTTCTTGCACAGCCTATGTAAGTACTAAAAAAACGTCAACCACTCAGTTGTCAACTCGTTAAGAAGAGGCTCCATCAATCGATGGAGCTTTTTCATTAAAGGAGTCAGAATGTTTTTAAAAGTATTTCAACCAATCATCAATTTCATCATCGCAGCCTTTGTGAGTCTGTTTTTATTGAGTGGTCATGCCTTCGCTAAAGTAGAGATCAATTCTGCTGATCAAGCAGCATTAGAGTCTGTGCGAGGCTTGGGGCCATCTAAAGCAAAGGCTATTTTGCTTGAGCGAAAAAAGAATGGGCCATTCAAAGATTCGACCGATCTTCATACACGAGTCAAAGGTATTGGAGAAAAAACTGTTGAACGCTTGATGCAAAATGGTTTAACCATCAATAATAAAACTGTTGCTGGAGCGGTCAAAGACAAGCCCACAAGCAAAGCTAAAGAGACTTCATCTAAAAGAGTCGCAGATAAAGAAAAAGAAGGCGCCAAAAAAGCGAAGTCAGAAAAAGCCAGTTCAGAAAAAGCAGCGAAGCAAAGTAGAAAATCTAAAGAAGGCACAAAGGAAGGTAAGCAAAATAATCAGAGAGGTAGAGAAGCTTCCTAAGCCAATAAGCTTATGAGTAAATGACATATGACCTTGTTCAAAATACATTAAGATAGGGGTCATATGTCTACCTCACGTCCAAACTATCCGACCATTGCCCAAACTGTTGGCCATACACCATTGGTGCGTTTGCAGCGCATACCTGGAGCAGGCAATGCTGAACGAAATAACGTTATTCTGGGAAAGTTGGAAGGTAATAACCCAGCTGGTTCGGTCAAAGATCGACCAGCTTTATCAATGTTCATCCGTGCAGAAGAGCGTGGCGACATCAGTCCTGGCGATACCCTGATTGAAGCAACCAGTGGCAACACTGGCATTGCTTTGGCCATGGTGGCCGCTATCTTGGGCTACAAGATGATTTTGGTGATGCCAGAGAATCAGAGTATTGAGCGCCGCCAAAGCATGGCAGCCTATGGTGCTGAATTGATTTTGACTCCGGCCACAGGTGGTATGGAGTACGCAAGAGATTATGCAGAGCAATTGCAAAAAGATGGCAAGGGAAAAATTCTTGATCAATTTGGCAATAAAGATAATCCGAAAGCTCATATTGAATCAACGGGTCCTGAGATCTGGGAAGACACCCAAGGTCAAGTGACGCACTTTATCTCTGCGATGGGCACCACCGGCACAATCACTGGTGTATCTGTCTACCTAAAAGAAAAGAATTCGAATATTCAAATTGTTGGGGCTCAGCCAGAGAACGGTTCGCAAATACCGGGTATTCGTAAATGGTCCCCCGAGTACATTCCTAAAATCTATGCGGATGCCAAAGTAGATCGTATCGAGTATGTGAGTCAGGCTGCGGCTGAAGAAATGGCTCGTCGCTTGGCAAGAGAAGAGGGTATCTTTTGCGGCATCTCAGCAGCAGGTGCTTTGGTTGTGGCTTTGAGGGTGGCAGAAAGAATTGAAAACGCCACGATTGTGTTCATTGTCTGCGATCGTGGTGACCGTTATCTATCAACAGGTGTTTTTCCCGCTTAACTGGATAGTGACATAGCTGAGCAGTCACTTAACAGAGTAATCACTTCGCCAAAAAGTATTTATTTAAATAATGTTGAGCTTATTGACTAGCAGACTTGTTACTTTTTTTGGCAGGCTTTTTGGTCTTTTTAGGCTTCTTTGTTGATTTTTTAGCAACATCACTGGCCGGTCTAGCATCATCTAAAGCCTCAGCAAACTCTGCCACTGATTGAGCATAGAAGAAGCTGCGGTTGTAATCGCAAATGGCCAAGAAGTTGCGCAGGCCAATCACATAACGAACCTCCGTACCGCCGTTATTACCAGGACTTGGCAGGTCCACAATCAAGCTTGGTGTGTTCGCTGGTAGTGAACTTTGTTTTAGTAAGCCTTGGTTCACTAGGTCACCCAATTGAAGCTTTGCTTTTGGTTCTCCATCGGCCAAACGTGCCGCATGATCTTGGGCGGTCTGATTGTGTTCAATCTCAAAATAAATCGGCTCATCTTTAATCCAACCGTGTACCTTGAGGAAGTTAGCAACGCTTGCAATCGCATCTTCTGGTGACTTTCTTAAATCGATCTTGCCATCTTTATTGCCATCCACGGCAAAGCGCCTGATACTCCCTGGCATGAACTGAGGTAAGCCGATGGCGCCTGCATAAGACCCAGTTTGGTTCAAGCAAGTCTTGAATGGTTTTGCTTGGCGATTTTCTGTCCAGCAGAGCAAGATTAAATCTTCGAGCTGATTCTTGAACAAAGTTTCTCTAGCAAGCTTATTGGGGGTGTTGGGGTAGTCAAATCCAAGGGTGCTGAGGGAGTCGCGAACAGAAAATCCTCCCATGTGGCGACCATAGATAGTTTCGACTCCAATGATTGAGACAATGATTTCTGCTGGAACGCCAGTTTCTTTTTCAGTTTTTTCAATGAAGGAGCGATGAGTGGCCCAAAACTTCTGGCCTGCAGCTAAACGCCTTGGTTCAATAAATCTGCTGCGATAGACTTTCCAATTCTTTTGAAAACCTGGGGGTGGGGGCATCACCAA
>JAGVCB010000043.1 GCA_020059445.1 Polynucleobacter sp.
AGCGTTATTCTGGGGCTTGATTGCATCAATGTGGATTGGTAACTTGATGTTGATTATTTTGAATCTTCCACTGATTGGCGTTTGGGTCAAAATGTTGACGATTCCTTATCGCCACCTCTATCCAGCGATTTTGGTCTTCTGCTGTATTGGCGTTTACACAGTGAACAACAATAACTTTGATATTTTCATGACGGCCATTTTTGGTATTGCTGGCTACTTGTTCTTCAAATTAGGTTGCGAAGCACCTCCGTTACTACTTGGTTTCGTTCTAGGACCGATGATGGAAGAAAACTTCCGTCGCGCCCTACTACTTGCCAGAGGAGATTTCACAACCTTCCTCACCCGTCCGCTCTCTCTTGGTTTATTGATTGCTGCAGCAGCTTTGGTGGTAATTGTTGCTTTACCAGCGGTGAAAAAAACCAGAGAAGAGGCTTTCGTCGAAGAATAAATTTACAATGTGGGTATGTCTGAAAAGAAGAACCCAATTCCTTCTAAATTCGAGACCCTAGAGGTCTCGAATTTTTTGCGTCAAATCATTGATGCTGATCTCGCCCAAGGCAAGCACTCTAAGCGCTTAGACGCCTCTGGAAAGCCCCTGCCAAGCCTCATCACGCGCTTTCCACCTGAGCCAAATGGCTACCTGCACATTGGTCATGCCAAAAGCATTTGCTTGAACTTTGGCTTAGCCAGAGATTATGCTCATGCTTTAAATGGTGCCCGTTGCAATATGCGCTTCGACGATACCAACCCAAGCAAAGAAGAAACGGAGTACGTTGATAGCATCATTGATGCGGTCCGCTGGTTAGGCTTTGATTGGATCCACGATGGCGTTGAGCATCAACACTATGCCAGTGACTATTTTGATCAATTGTATGAATTTGCAGAGAAGTTAATTGAAGCTGGTAAAGCTTATGTCGACAGCCAATCTGCTGATGAGATTCATAAAAATCGCGGTAATTTCACTCAATTGGGCACCAACAGTCCTTTTAGAGACCGCAGCAGCGCAGAGAATTTGGCTTTATTCAGAGAAATGAAGTCGGGCAAGTATCCAGATGGGGCTCACGTGTTGAGACTCAAAATCGATATGAAGCATCCAAACATTGTTTTACGTGATCCTGTGATCTACCGGATTCGTCATGCCCACCATCATCGCACGGGTGATAAGTGGTGCATCTACCCGCTCTACGACTTCACGCATTGCATCTCAGATGCCTTAGAAAACATCACTCACTCCATCTGTACCCTGGAGTTTGAGAACAACCGCCCACTCTATGACTGGGTGTTGGAAGCGCTCAAAGAAATTGGCGTCTTCACAGATCCTTTACCGAAGCAATACGAGTTCGCACGTTTGAATTTGACATATGCCATCACCAGCAAGCGCAAGCTATTGCAGTTGGTTGAAGAAAAACGTGTGGATGGCTGGGATGATCCGCGCATGCCAACCTTGGTAGGCATCAGACGTCGTGGCTTCACCCCTGAAAGTATTCGTTTGTTCTGCGAACGCATTGGTGTATCCAAAGCAGATAGCTGGATTGACATGTCTGTGCTTGAGCAAGCATTACGTGATGATCTAGACGCCAAGGCTGAACGCGCATTTGTGGTCTTAAAGCCTTTGAAACTGATCATTGATAACTTTGATGCCAACCACAGTGAACCTTGTTCTGCACCCAAGCATCCTCACCATGAGGATTGGGGTCGCCGCGAATTCAATCTCAGTAAAGAGCTTTGGATTGAAGAAGATGACTTCATGATCGAACCAGTTAAAGGTTTTTTCAGGCTCTACCCACCTGCGAATGGTGAAACAGGCAGTCGTGTGCGTCTGCGTCATGGCTTTGTGATTGAGTGTACAGGCTACGACACCGATTCAAACGGCAAAGTGATCGCAGTTCATGCTAATTACTTCCCTGATAGCAAGAGCGGCACACCTGAATCGAATAATTACAAAGTGAAGGGCAACCTTCACTGGGTCAGCGCCAAAGAAGGCATCAAGGCTGAGATCCGTGTGTACGATCGTCTATTCACCGACCCACACCCAGACAGTGGTGACAAGAACTTCTTGGATGCCATCAATCAAGATTCAAAACAAATTTTGGATGCTTACATAGAGCCAAACCTTAAGAATGCACAAGCTGAACAGCGCTTCCAGTTTGAACGTCACGGTTATTTTGTGGCCGATCGAAGCGATCACACGGCTGCAAACCCAGTCTTCAATTTGTGCGTGGGTCTGAAAGATACTTGGAAATAAATAAGCAAGGCTGTTTAAACAGTCTTTAGAGCGACTCCAAACAGTCTGCAACGGTTGGGTACTGAAGTTTGAATCTGAGTTCTTTCAAGCGCTTATTTTGAATGCGTCGCGACTCACTCATGAATGACAGTATCATTGGATCTAACAGCGCGCTCAAGTCCTGCCTGGAGGCTCTTGGTGGTTTTGGCAAATTCATCTTGTCAGCAATCAAGTCAAAGTAATCAGCCATTTTTAATTGACTGTCATCACAGGCATTGATGACACGCTGGGATTTACCCCTCCACAAAACAAAAGTGATCAATCTAGCCAGGTCATCAGCGTTGATGTGATTGGTATAAACATCATCATTAGCATTGAGCACGGGTGTGCCACGCCCCAATCTTTCGACGGGCAAGCGATCTCCCGCATAAATGCCTGGCACTCTCAAAATGTGGGTCTGAACTCCTGACATGCCCCACGCCCTGATTTGCTGCTCCGCAGACACCCGTCTTTGGGCTCGAGCCGTGCTTGGGTTGAGGGTTCGGGTTTCATCAATCAAAGCACCCTGGCAATCCCCGTAGACGCCTGTGGTGCTGATATAAATCAGTTGCCTGATAAATCCTGCCCCGTGAGATAAAATTGTCAATAAGTTACTTGTACGACGATCTTGATGGCCTTGAGTAGCTGGCGGGGCCAAATGGATAACTTGGGCAGCCAAGTGAGGTAAACGCCATAGAGTCTCTGGCTGGTCAAGGTTCCCATAAACAGGAATTGCTCCAGCCTGCCTCAATGCCGACATCCTGCTGGTTGAAGAAGTCAGAGCAAACACTCGGTACTTTTTCACCAATAGCGGCAGCAAGCGCATACCAACGTCGCCACAACCAACGATGAGAATTCTAGGTTTACCAATACGTTGCATAAACTCAATCGTAATGCTTTAAAAAAGGAAAGTCAGTGTCTTACCAAATAACCATTAAAACCAGCGGAAAAACATTCAGCGCCAACGGCGATGAAACTGTTTTAGAGGCCGCCATGCGTCAAGGCATCAATTTACCTTATGGTTGCAAAAATGGTGCTTGTGGCTCTTGTAAGGGCAAGATTGAGTCTGGTCAGGTGTCACATGGCCAACATCAAGAAAAGGCTCTGACTCCTGAAGAAGTTTTCGATGGTTGCGCGCTCTTTTGCTGCGCTAAGGCTGAATCAGACTTGGTGATTGATGTGAAAGAAGTTCCATTGAATGGGGATGTTACCGTTAAGAAAATTCCATGCCGCGTTGCCAGCTTAGAGCAAGCGGCTGATGATGTGGTGATTGTGAAACTACAACTGCCTGCAACTGAAAAGTTTCAGTTTTTAGCTGGGCAATACATTGAGTTTTTATTGAAAGATAAACGTCGCGCCTACTCAATTGCCAGCGCACCTCATGAAGAGGGTCCTTTAGAGCTTCACATCAGGCACATGCCTGGTGGCACATTCACTGACTTTGTATTTGGCAAAACTGAAAACGGCACGACTCTTAAAGAAAAAGATATTTTGCGTTTTGAGGGCCCTATGGGTAGCTTCTTCTTGCGCGAAGACTCTGAGAAGCCAATTATTTTTATCGCCTCAGGCACGGGTTTTGCCCCGATCAGAGGCATCATTGAGCACATGCGTCATGCAGGCATTACTCGTCCAGTGAAGCTTTATTGGGGCGGTCGTCGACCAAAAGATTTTTATCGCGATGCCTTGTGCCAATCATGGGCGAAAGAAATACCTAATTTCTCATACATTCCGGTGGCATCAGACGCCCTTCCAGATGATCAGTGGACTGGTCGCACAGGCTTTGTCCACGTGGCAGCCATGGAGGATAATCCAGATATGTCAGCTTACCAAGTGTATGCCTGTGGTGCACCGATTGTGGTTGAATCCGCTAAAAACGATTTTGTTGCAAAATGTAAGCTACTGGCTGATGAATTTTATGCAGACGCCTTCACCTCTGCCGCGGATTTAGCCAAGAAGAATGCTGCTACTGCTTAAATCTATATAACGATTAACCATTTGATAAACCCTGAACCAGATAAATAAAGATATGACTATCGATAATCATTCAGTGATGCACATCACCAAACGTCCAGACTTGGTCTTCACCGAAGGTCAAGGTTCTTGGTTGGTGGATCAGAACGGTAAAAAATATTTAGACTTTTTACAAGGTTGGGCGGTGAACTGCTTAGGTCACTCCAATCCAGGCATGATTGAAGCTATTGAAAAGCAGGCCAGAAAGGTCATCAACCCAAGTCCGGCTTTTTATAACGAGCCGATGATTGCTCTATCTAATTTGCTGACCGCCAACAGTTGCTTTGACAAAGTATTCTTTGCTAACAGTGGTGCTGAAGCCAATGAAGGTGCGATCAAGTTGGCGCGTAAATGGGGCAAGCTTCACAAAAATCATGCTTATGAAATCATCACCTTCAATCATGGTTTTCACGGCAGAACATTGGCCACGATGAGCGCTTCTGGCAAAGAAGGCTGGGACACGATGTTTGCCCCGCAAGTGCCTGGTTTTCCAAAAGCAGAATTGAACGACATCGAATCTGTCAAAAAACTGATCAATGAAAAAACTGTGGCCATCATGCTTGAACCTGTTCAAGGTGAAGGTGGTGTTATTCCAGCCGACCATCAATTCATGCGCGAACTTCGTGAACTCACCAAGCAGAATAAGATTTTATTGATTGTTGATGAAGTGCAAGCTGGCTGTGGACGTACAGGCAAACTATTTGCCCATCAGCTTTACAACATCAATCCTGACATCATGACACTCGGCAAAGGTATTGGCGGTGGCGTGCCATTGGCGGCCCTACTGGCCACCGATGAAGTGGCCTGCTTTGAACCAGGTGATCAAGGTGGTACTTATAACGGTAATCCATTGATGACAGCAGTTGGCTTCAGTGTGATTTCCCAATTACTGGCGCCAGGATTTTTGGATGAGGTATTAGCAAAAGGTCAGTATTTCAGAGAACAATTGCTTGAGCTTAGCAAAGAGCTTGGTCTTGATGGTGAGCGTGGTGAAGGTCTTTTAAGAGCACTGAAACTCAACCGAGACATCGGCCCTGAAATCGTTGAACGCGCTCGTAATCTTGAGCCAATTGGTCTTTTATTGAATTCACCACGTCCAAATTTAATTCGCTTCATGCCTGCGCTGAATATCAGTCGTGAAGAATTAAAACAAATGGTTGATCTCTTAAGAGGCGTGATCAAGTCGATCAACTAAGATCTAAAAAAGTATCAAAGACCCTTAGGCAATGGGAATGCTGTGTTCTCCACAATACCCTCTAAGGGTCTAACACTTTTTGGCCCAAGTTCTTTGATGCGATCAATGATTGATTGAGCCAAGCTCTCCGGTGCAGATGCACCTGCAGTCAAACCAATTCTTTTTTTACCTACAAACCACTCAGGATTTAACTGACTGGGATGATCCACCATGTAAGAAACAACCCCAAGTTTTTCAGACAATTCCCTCAAGCGATTGGAATTAGAACTATTGGGGCTACCGACCACAATTACAAGATCAACTTGTGGA
>JAGVCB010000030.1 GCA_020059445.1 Polynucleobacter sp.
CAGAACTTTTAATCCCAAATCTATAATTCGTAATTCTGTTAATTGGTCGCGGGAACATTTCACAGAATTAGCAATGCTTTTGTGGCTTACTGCCTATTGGTATGCAAGCATAAGGACCAATCTCAACATCCTCAGCAATTTCTGCTTTGGGATCGATGATTGCGCTTGAGTGAATCAAAGCCATCTTAGGCTTCCTTTTTACGAATGGTGCACATTAAATCAGCTTCAGTCACAACCACATCATTGACTGTGGCAAAAGTTTTGAATTTCCAAATGCCACCCTTGAATCTTTCAATTGATGCATTCAGGATCAATTGATCACCTGGTGTTACTGGTCTTTTGAAACGTGCGTTATCAATACCAACAAAGAAATAGACAGAATCATCAACTGAATCCTGACCAAATGTGAGTAAGGCGGCTGTTTGAGCCAAGGCCTCAAGAATCAAAACACCTGGCATCACTGGGAACTCAGGGAAGTGACCTGTGAAATGAGGTTCATTCATGGTCACATTTTTCAGTGCCTTCACACGTTGACCAGCCTCCAACTCAAGCACGCGATCAACCAATAAAAATGGGTAGCGATGCGGAAGCATCTTCAAGATTTGGTTGATGTCAAAATTAACTAGCTCGCTCATGAATGACCTTTTCTTTTTTTATGTTTATTTCTTTTCAGCAGTGATACTTTGAAGTTGCTTTTCTAAATCTTTGATCTTCTGACGCATTTTATCCAAGCCGCGCAAAATCGCAGCATTCTTTTCCCAATCTGCATGAGGCAACATGGGGAAAATACTGGTGAAATGCTGACCTGGGGTATCAATCGTACGAATGATGGTTGTACCACCTGAAATTGTGCTGCGATCAGCGATGTTCAAATGTCCTGCAATACTGCTTGAGCCGCCAATCATGCACATTTTGCCAATGGTCACACTGCCAGCCACCGCAGTATTACCAGCAATCACCGATAAAGCGCCCACATGCACGTTATGAGCAATTTGCACCAAATTATCAATCTTGCAACCATCATCAATTTTTGTATCTGCCATGGCGCCACGATCGATCGATGTATTCGATCCAATTTCTACATCATGACCAATCACCACACGACCCGTTTGTGGCACTTTGACCCACTCACCAGCGGCCAGATCTGGGGCAAAACCAAAACCATCTGAACCAATCACTGTGCCACTGTGGATGATGTTGCGATCACCCAACTGACAATCTTGATAAATTGAAACATTGGGATAAATCAAGGCATCAGCGCCTATGGAAACATTGGTCCCAACATGAATTTGTGACACAAGCACTGATCTTTCACCAATCGTTGCCCCCTTGGCGACATGACAAAGAGGCCCAATGTGGGCTGAAGGTGCCACTGTTGCTCCAGCCTCAATCACTGCACTTGGGTGAATGCCAGGAACATATTTAAGAGCAGCTGATTTTACAAACTCTTGGGCAATCCGTGCAAACAATGCATATGGATTATTTGTGATCAAGTAATTCCGATTTTTATCAGCCGAGTGTTCTTGTAAGAACTCATGATCAGCTTCAGAAACAATCAAACCAGCTGCTTGACTGATCAGAGCGTCGTTGCGATACAGTGGGTTTGCAAGAAAAGCCAGTTGAGACTGATTGGCTTGAGTGAGAGGCGCCAAGCTCGAGACGAGCTGATCTCCCCTGCCCGCTAAGCGAGCCGAATAGCGTTCGGCTAACTCAGCAATCGATGGCATATGAAACTCTTAATAATTAACGTAAGTTATTAAGTGCTTTGATGACGTCTTCTGTGACATCAATCTTAGGATTCACATAAGCAGCTTCTTGAACAATTAAATCCAATTTGCGTTGTTCAGCGACCGCTTTTAGAGCTTGATTGGCTTTTTGTGCAATCTTTGAGCGCTCCTCAAAACTTCTTTGGTTCACATCTTCAGTGAACTCTCTTTGTTTACGTTGAAGTTCACGATCAGCATCAGCTAATTCACGCTGACGACGCACACGATCCGTATCAGACATCACAGCGGCATCTTTGTCTAAACGCTCTGCTGCTGCTTTAATTTTCTGAGCATCATCACGCAAATCTTTTTCACGCTTAGCGAACTCGCTTTGCAATTTTGTTTGGCTCGCTTTTGCCATATTAGATTCTTTGAAAATTCGCTCAGAATTAACAACACCAATGCGACCACTGAAATCTTTTTCATCGGCCGCGATTGCTGCCGTAGAAAAAAAACTCAACGCCAAACCTGAAATCACAGTTGATTGAACGAACTTCTTAGCAAAACGATTCATAAACATATCCTTCAAGTATTAAAACGCGGTACCAATTTGGAATTGGAAACGCTGCAAACGATCTTCAGGTTTCTTGCTCAATGGGAAACCATAACTGAATTTTAACGGTCCTAGTGGTGAGATCCAAGACAAACCAAAACCATACGAAGTTCTCAAGCCAGAGAAATCTGGTGTATCAGCATAAACGTTACCAGCATCAAAGAAGCTGAACAAACGCAAGGTTTTATCCACCCCTGAACCAGGGATTGGGAAAGTATATTCGATATTACCAACCAATTTAGAGGCGCCACCAATAGGGGTGTCGATACCATTTTTTGAGCTAACAGGGCCTAGAGAGCCAGGCTCATATCCCCTCACAGAACCAATACCACCGACGAAGTAATTCTTAGTAACTGGGAATGGCTTATTGCTATAGGTATCGCCATAACCAATCTCACCGTTAAAGGACAGAATATTGCCCTTGAACAAAGGCCAGAAATACTGGTGCTGGTAATAAGCTCTGTAGTACTGAAGATCAGCAACCGGCGTACCCCATTCAAAGTTAGCCTGCTGATAAGTGCCGCGAGATGGAATCAAAGCGCTGTCTCTGGCATCTCTTGACCAACCAATGGTGAACGGCACGTTCATATTGCTCTTACCATAAGCTGTAACGTAGTCTTGATAGCTTTGAGGAGTATTGATTGATGTTTCCATGTTCAATTGCTCAATACCCAAGCCGAAGAACACTCGATCCACTTCAGAATATGGCACACCTAATTTGAAACTACCACCTGTAGAGACAATCTTGTACTCTTCATCGCCTGTGTAATACAAAGGACGTGAAGTTCTGGTGTACAACTCGGTGAAACGACTGATGCCGTCTTCCGTGAAATACGGATCGTAGTTGGAAACTGCGATGGTTCGGTTTGTTTTACCTGTGTTGATATTCAGACCAATACTTGTGCCTGTACCAAACGCATTTTCCTGAGAAATACCTGCCGTCAAAATTAATTTATCTGTTGATGAGAAACCGGCACCGAGACTCAATGAACCAGTTGGTTTTTCTGCTACTTTGATACCAACGTCCACTTGATCAGAAGTTCCTGGAATATCTTCAGTGTTTACTTCAACATCTGTGAAATAGCCGAGACGATTGATACGGTCTTTTGAAAGCTTGAGCTTTTCACTATCAAACCATGAGCTCTCTAGCTGGCGCATCTCACGACGAATCACTTCATCACGAGTTTTATTGTTGCCCGAGATATTGATCTTGCGAACATAGGTGCGCTTACCTGGATCAACAATCAAACTAAGATCAACAACTTGCTTATCTTTTTGTAAATTTGGTTGTGGGTTGATCGCCGCAAAGGCATAACCATAAGCACCCAACTTATCCGCAATCGCTTTGGTACTCTCAGTCAGTTTGGCTGATGAGAAAACATCACCCACTTTTAAGTTAACCAATTTTGTTAACTCTTCATCTTTGCCCAATAACTCGCCAGCCAGCTTCACTGAAGCAACTTTGTATTGCAGACCTTCTCTGATGTTGATGTTGAGATAAATGCCTTTTTTATCGGGCGTGATTGAAACTTGTGTTGATTCAATCACGAACTCTAAGTAACCACGGTTTAGGTAGAAAGAACGAATTGCTTCTAAGTCAGCCGTTAACTTTTGCTTGGAATACAAATCATTCTTGGTGTACCAAGACAACCAATTAGGAGTTGATAGCTGC
>JAGVCB010000121.1 GCA_020059445.1 Polynucleobacter sp.
ACAACGATGTGGCCAAAATTTTGTTACGTGGGCTGTACAACAAGTTAGCGCGTGGCACGTGTGTAGCGCAAACAGGTTTACATTTTCCACAGCGCAAGCAATCTTTGATACTAGTTGCAATGGCACCAATATCACTTTGTTGCATGATGAGTGACTCATGACCCATCAATCCAAAACTTGGCGTGTAGGCGTTTCTCAAATCGGCGCCCTGCATTAACTTGCCTTTATTGAAACGACCTTCTGGGTCAATCTTTAACTTATAAGATCTGAAGTCTTTGATCTCAGCTTCGGTCAAGTATTCAAGCTTGGTGATACCAATACCATGCTCACCTGAAATCACACCATTCAAAGATCTGGCCAACTTCATGATGCGATCAACTGATTGATGGGCATCTTGAAGCATGTCGTAATTATCAGAATTGACTGGAATGTTCGTGTGTACGTTACCGTCACCAGCATGCATATGCAATGCCACAAACACGCGACTGCGAAGAACCTTTTTGTGAATGGCTTCGCATTCTTTCAAAATAGGGTCAAACGGAACGCCACTGAAAATCTTTCTTAACTCAGCTCTTACCTGCAGCTTCCATGAAGCACGCAAACTTCTATCCTGCAAAGCAGAGAAGTATTGATCCATGTTCTGAGACCAACCCAACCACTCTTGTCTAACTGAAGCAATTAATTGCAACGCTTGTGAAACACGGCCTTCAAGCAAATCAGCCTCAGGCACATCACCATCTTCTGACTTACCCAATGGCAAATTGCCTTGCTGAAGGAAAGTCTCAAGCTCATTCAAAAGCTGAAGCTTGTTCTTCAAAGAAAGTTCAATGTTGATGCGCTCGATACCATCGGTGTACTCACCCATGCGATCCAACGGAATCACAACGTCTTCATTCACCTTGAATGCGTTTGTGTGTCGTGCAATAGCAGCAGTTCTTGAACGGTCTAACCAGAACTTCTTACGCGCTTCAGCACTGACTGCAACGAAACCTTCACCAACTCTTGTGTTGGCCATGCGAATCACTTCGCTGGCAGCCATCGCAACAGCATTCTCATCATCGCCAACGATATCACCAATCAAAACCATTTTTGGCAATACATTTCGTTTTGATTTAGTAGCGTAACCAACTGCTTTTAAATAGCGCTCATCCAAATGCTCAAGACCGGCCAAAATTGCACCGCCTTGTTTGGTTTGTTGATCTAAATAGGCTTTGATTTCAACAATGCTTGGAATAGCATCGCGTGCTTGACCAAAGAACTCTAAACAGACCGTGCGGATTTGCTTCGGCATGCGATGCAAGACCCATCTTGCACTGGTGATCAAGCCATCACAACCTTCTTTTTGAATACCTGGCAAGCCTGATAAAAATTTATCAGTCACGTCTTTACCTAGGCCTTCTTTACGGAAGGTCTTACCTTCAATTTTTAACTCTTCAGTCTTGATGACTTTTTGACCAGGGGCAAAAGAACCATCTGACCAAACCAACTTGAAAGTAGCAAAAGCAACATCATGAATCTTGCTCATGTTGTGACCAATGCGCTCAATATCTAACCAGTTACCGTCAGGGTCAACCATTCTCCATGACGCCAAGTTATCAAGTGCAGTTCCCCACAAAACAGCTTTTTTACCGCCAGCATTCATGGCGATATTTCCGCCAATACAGCTGGCTTCAGCAGAAGTAGGATCTACAGCAAAAACATTACCCGATTTATCTGCTGCATCAGAAACACGTTTAGTAACAACTCCGGCACCAGAGTAAATGGTGGCAACTTCTTCGCTCAAGCCAGGTAAACGCATCATCTCTACAGGGCCTAAAGTTTCTAGCTTTTCTGTATTGATAACCGCTGACATTGGTGACAAAGGGATTGCTCCACCTGTGTAGCCAGTGCCGCCTCCACGAGGAATGATGGTCAAACCAAGTTCTATACAACCTTTGACCAGGTTAGGAATTTCTTCTTCAGTATCAGGCGTTAAAACAACGAATGGGTATTCAACACGCCAATCAGTGGCATCAGTCACATGAGAAACACGAGCCAAACCATCGTAGGCGATATTATCGGCCGCAGTGAACTTACCCAAAACTTTACGAACACGTTTACGCAAAAGTGCAACACGATCAAACTCAGCATTGAATTGCTCAACAGCAAGTTTGGCGCTATCAACCAATTTGGCAACTTTGTCGACCAAATCAGTGGTCATGCGTTTTTGCACTTCTCTTAAGCGATGATGCAATGCCTCGATCAGTTGCTTACGACGACCAGGATTGTCTAAAAGATCATCTTGAAGGTAGGGATTGCGCTGAACAACCCAAATATCGCCCAAGACCTCGTAAAGCATTCTGGCTGAACGGCCAGTTTTTCTTCCAGACCGAAGTTCATCAAGAATTTGCCAAGCTTCTTCACCCAACAAACGGATAACGATCTCTCTGTCTGAGAAAGATGTGTAGTTATAAGGTATTTCACGCAAACGAGGGGCATTTTGAGGATGCTCTGTAATACTATGGAGTGGCAAAGGTGCGTTCATATCATCACTTTTAACTAAAAAGCCATTTTAAAGGACTATCGAGATCTTCGCCTTATTCTTCCTGAATCCCCATTTGTGACCTTAAACACAACAAGGTCATCAAAGGAAACCAAGCCAACGACCAATGGAGGTCCAAAAATCTCCTGGAATCAGTAATAGAACGTAAGTCATGGTGACATAACGTAAAAACTTACCGATAGCCATGTAAATCATGCACGGCAGCCATGGCAACCTGAGCCAACCCGCGACCGCACACAAAGGATCCCCAACGATAGGCAGCCAAGACAATAATAAGGCTGGGGGGCCTAGTTTCTCGAACCAGCCCAATAATTTGTGGTCCCTGGGGCCCAAAATCTTCTCTTGCGCCTTGTTAGCGCCAAAACCAATCAACCAATTCAGCATGCCGCCCAGGGTATTGCCGATTGTCGCCACAAAAACTGCTGGCCAGAACATATCCGGATTTAATTTGATGTAAGCAAATAAGACTGGCTCTGAACCCAGCGGCAAAAGGGTTGCCGATACAAAAGAAATTGAAAAGACAGCCGGCAGACCCACCGTGGGTAGAGAAAGCCAAACCAAAAAATTATGTAAATTGGTATCCATGTTTGAGCATTTTAGGCTTTTGCCGTGATACGCTCACAGGATGCCTAAAGATTATTTACGAAAAATATTGACCGCCAAGGTCTATGACGTTGCCCGAGAAACTGAGCTTGAACTAGCTTCACACCTTTCCGCGCGCATTAAAAACAAAGTTTTACTGAAAAGAGAAGATAACCAACCGGTTTTCTCATTCAAATTAAGGGGTGCGTACAACAAAATGGCTCATTTGAGCCCTGCAGACCTCAAGCGTGGTGTCATAGCAGCCTCAGCAGGTAATCATGCCCAAGGCGTTGCTTTAGCTGCAGCAAAATTAGACTGCAAAGCCATCATCGTGATGCCCACCACCACACCACAAGTGAAAATTGACGCCGTCAATTCTCGTGGCGGCAGTTCAGTCAAGATTGTTTTACATGGCGAGTCATACAGCGATGCCTATCAACACGCCTTGGCCCTAGAAAAGAAACACCAGTTAACCTTTGTTCACCCCTTTGATGACCCAGACGTCATCGCAGGCCAAGGAACCATCGCCATGGAGATCTTGCAACAACATCAGGAGCCCATCGATGCCATTTTCTTGGCCATTGGTGGCGGTGGATTGATTGCAGGTGTTGGCGCTTACATCAAAGCTATTCGCCCAGAAATCAAGGTCATCGGTGTTCAAACGGTTGACTCTGATGCCATGAAAAAATCTTTAGAAGCTGGCCGCAGAGTTGAGCTGAAAGAAGTGGGTCTTTTTTCAGACGGTACCGCTGTCAAATTGGTGGGCAAAGAAACTTTTAGACTTTGCCAGCAAGTGGTTGATGAAATCATCACTGTGGACACAGATGCTATCTGTGCAGCAATCAATGACGTTTTCACCGACACACGCAGCATCCTAGAACCTGCCGGGGCACTTGCTCTAGCGGGTTTGAAGGCATATGTTGAGCGCGAGAAATGCAAGAATCAAACCTTGGTAGCGGTTGCCTGTGGCGCCAATATCAACTTTAACCGACTCAGATTTGTTGCAGAAAGAGCCGAAGTAGGCGAATCCAAAGAAGCAGTGTTTGCAGTCACCATTCCAGAGCAAAGGGGCTCTTTCAAACGTTTTTGCGAACTGCTTGGTGAGCGCAATGTCACAGAATTTAACTATCGCATTGCCGATGCTGACCAAGCGCATATTTTTGTGGGCATCGCGACGCAAAAAGCTTCTGACAGTGCCGTTATTGCAAAATCATTCACCAAATCCGGTTTCAACACCATTGATTTGACCCAAGATGAATTAGCCAAGTCACATCTTCGTCACATGGTTGGTGGACGTTCACAACTGGCAAAAAATGAATTGCTTTATCGCTTTGAGTTTCCAGAAAAGCCTGGTGCTTTGATGAAGTTTTTAACAAGCATGGCGCCCAACTGGAACATCAGCTTGTTCCATTACCGGAATCATGGCGCAGATTACGGGCGCATTTTGATTGGCATGCAAGTGCCAGCGAGTGACAAAAAAGAATTGAAGAAGTTTTTAGCCGGTCTTGGTTAC
>JAGVCB010000079.1 GCA_020059445.1 Polynucleobacter sp.
CGTCTGAACCATCCATGCTGGTAGCACCTTTTCTGACTTGGAATTGACCTGCTTGGGTATTGCTCATCGATGCTGTGTCTTTGGCCATCAGTCTTGGAATTGAAGATCCTTTTGGGGTGCTTGCAATCTGGATCGCTTCACCCATCATTTGTAGGGCTTGAAGAGCTTCGCTTTGCAGGGTTGCTTTGGCTACTTGTTGATCAAGCGATGCATAAACCTGATAGCCCGATTGCGTGAGACTCATCAAAATCACACTACCCAAAAGGCTGCTGATTAATATCTCCAGAAGATTCATGAATCTTCTCCATCCATGAGTGCGATTTCTAATTCATGTTGATCACTTGAGCGAAGAATTTCTAGAAACTCAGCTTCTAGTTTTAAAGAGTGACTCGCAAGAAATTGCTGTGTAGAAAAAATAACAAAGTAGGAGCCGCTCAATAAGCTGAGTGCCATCAGAATCTCAATGAATGTGAATCCAAGAGTTTTAAGGGATGACTTTGTTGATACAGATTTGAGTTTGAAAGATGTGATTGATGACATCAATCAATGATGCCAAGTGAAGGTCTTCTTGAAAATCAGCTACAGATGAATGACTTGTAGGAAATTTCTGAAAATATTTTTTGTCGCAGTGTATTTTTTTCTTGTATATAATTAAAAAATAACTACAATATAGTTATGAAAAATATAACCTTCGAGTGGGATGAAAAGAAAGCTTTGTTAAATCTTAAAAAACATAAAGTTTCGTTTGAAGAGGCCAAGTCAGCTTTTTACGATGAGTTAGCCCGATTGATGAGTGATCCTGATCACTCAGAGCAAGAGCGAAGATATATTTTGTTGGGATTGAGCAAAATTGCCAGGTTAATTATTGTGTGTCACTGTTACAGGTCATACGATAGTGTGATTCGGATCATTTCCGCCAGAAAGGCAACAACTTCGGAAGCAAACTTTTATCCATAAAGGTGAATATATGCGTAAGGACTACGACTTCTCTGATGCAAAGAAAAATAGTTATGCAGCTGCGCTTAAGAAGCAAATAACTATCAGGTTGGATGAGGAATCAATTTCATACTTCAAGGGAATTTCCGAGCAAGTCGGAATACCTTATCAAAGTTTGATTAATTTATACCTAAGAGATTGTGCAACTTCTAATAGAAAATTAAGCCTTAAGTGGGCTTAATTATTTCAGCTCTTTGAGCGCGCTCTCGAATGACTCGATGTCTGCAAAGCTCTTGTAGACTGAGGCAAAGCGGATGTAGGCGACTTTATCCAGGCGCTTGAGTTCGCGCATCACAAGTTCGCCCACGCGGTCACTGGCAATTTCTTTTTCGCCCGTGGCCAGCAAGCGCTCTTCAATATTTCTGATGGCTTCTTCAACCGCTTCTGCAGAGACTGGGCGCTTGCGCAGAGCAATACCCATCGAGTCCACAATTTTGCTGCGGTTGTATTCAACGCGACTGGCATTCTTTTTAACAATCGCTGGAAGTGCTAATTCAGGACGCTCATAGGTTGTAAAACGTTTGTCGCATTTTTCGCAACGACGACGTCGTTTGATGACGTCGCCTTCCTCCGATACACGAGTATCTAGAACTTGTGTATCAGAGTGTTTACAAAAAGGACAGTGCATTTATTGGTCTATTTCTTCAGCGATCAGTTGCTGTAAACAGGGAAGCGTTTGGTCAGCGCTGATACCTGATCACGAACCTTGGTAATGTTGGCAGCGTCATTAGGATTGTCTAAAACGTCGGCAATCCAGTTGGCCACTTGAATCGCTTCAGCTTCTTTGAAGCCACGAGTTGTCATCGCTGGTGAGCCTAGACGGATACCGCTCGTCACAAATGGTTTCTCAGGATCGTTCGGAATCGCATTTTTATTGCATGTGATGTGCGCTTCACCCAAAACACGCTCAGCTTCTTTGCCAGTGATTTTCTTGGCGCGAAGATCCACCAACATCACGTGAGATTGTGTTCCTGAAGAAACAATGCGCAAGCCGCGCTTGATCAATGTTTGTGCCATTGCATTGGCGTTCACCAATACTTGCTGTTGGTACTCTTTAAAGCTTGGCTCTAAAGCTTCTTTGAAAGCAACAGCTTTAGCAGCAATCACGTGCATCAACGGACCGCCTTGCAAGCCAGGGAAGATGGCTGAGTTGATGGCTTTTTCGTGTTCGGCCTTCATCAAGATGATACCGCCACGAGGACCGCGCAAACTCTTGTGCGTTGTTGATGTCACGATGTCTGCATGAGGTACTGGGTTTGGATAAACACCCGCAGCGATCAATCCAGAGTAGTGAGCCATGTCTACCAAGAAAATAGCGCCCACTTCTTTAGCCACTCTGGCAAAACGTTCAAAGTCGATGTGCAATGAGTAGGCAGATGCACCAGCAATGATCAACTTTGGTTTGTGCTCACGTGCCAAACGCTCCATCGCGTCGTAGTCGATTTCTTCACGAGCGTTCAAACCATAGGAAATGGCATTGAACCATTTACCGCTCATATTGAGGGCCATACCGTGGGTCAAGTGACCACCTTCGGCCAAGCTCATACCTAAAATTGTGTCGCCCGGCTTTAAAAAAGCCAAAAATACCGCTTCGTTGGCAGAAGCGCCGCAATGGGGCTGAACATTGGCTGCCTCAGCACCATAAATCTGTTTGAGGCGATCTATCGCCAATTGTTCAGCAATGTCCACATACTCACAGCCACCGTAATAACGCTTGCCTGGGTAGCCCTCAGCGTACTTATTGGTTAATTGAGAGCCTTGGGCTTCTAAAACCGCTGGAGAGGTGTAATTTTCTGAGGCAATCAGTTCAATATGGTCTTCTTGACGCGTATTTTCAGCTTGGATGGCATCCCACAATGCGGGATCAGTTTTGGCCAATGTTTGACTACGTTTGAACATGATGTGGGCTTTCTATGAGGATCAGGTAATTTGTCATTAGCATACGCTAAACTCTGCAGACCTAAATGATACAAAAAAATGCGTAAGGAGACAGAAATGACTAAATTAACGGTATTAGTAACCGGCGCAACTGCAGGATTTGGCCAGGCAATCGCCAAGCGTTATTTAGCTGAAGGCCATAAAGTAGTGGCAGCAGGGCGCCGCGCTGACCGCCTAGAGGCTCTAAAGAAGTCTTTGCCAGCCGATCAGCAAGCCCGTCTACACACTGAAATTTTGGATGTGACCAATAAAGACATGGTTTTTGCGTTGCCAGCAAAGCTTCCTCAGGAATTTGCGGCTGTGAATGTTCTGGTGAACAACGCTGGTTTGGCTCTTGGTTTAGAGCCGGCACATCGAGTAGATTTGGATGATTGGGAGCAGATGGTTGATACCAATATCAAAGGTTTGATGTACATGACGCGCGCATTTTTGCCGGGCATGGTTGAGCGTGGCGCGGGCCATGTGTTCAATTTGGGTTCTATCGCTGGTCGCTACCCTTATCCAGGCGGTAACGTTTATGGTGGTACCAAAGCGTTTGTGCGCCAATTCAGTTTGAACCTCAAGTCTGATTTATTGGGCACACCTGTGCGAGTAACCGATGTATCACCCGGATTGTGCTCAGGCACAGAGTTTTCAAATGTGCGCTTCAAAGGTGATGATGAAAAAGCCTCAAAAGTTTATGACGGCGTCCAAGCTTTGACTGCCACTGACATCGCTGAATCAGTGTATTGGGCATCAACATTGCCAGCACATGTGAACATCAACGTGATTGAAATGATGCCAGCTTGTCAGGCCTCTGGTCCTTTGGCCGTTCATCGCAAATAATTAAACGAATCACGTTCATTTAACTCGACACTTAATTCTAAGCTTAACCTACGGAACTAAACGCTCATGCAAGCTACTCAAGATTTATCAATTCTGTCATTGATTCTGAACGCCAGTATTTTGGTGCAACTGGTCATGCTGCTGTTACTCGGTCTTTCAGTGGCTTCATGGACGATTATTTTTAGAAAAGGTATGGCTCTTAAGGCGGTTCGTCAAGAGACGGAACGTTTCGAAAGAGACTTTTGGTCGGGTGGTGATTTAAATACTTTGCTTCAAGGTGCTATGCGCAATAAAGACCAGTCAGCCAGTCTTGAGCGCATCTTTGAAAGTGGTATGCAAGAGTTTCTAAAAGGTAAAGAGATTGATGGAGCGCGACGCGCCATGAAAGCTGCTTATCAACGTGAGATGGATACCTTGGAAGCCAACTTGCCGTTTTTAGCGTCGGTTGGTTCTGTCTCGCCGTACATTGGTTTGTTCGGAACCGTGTGGGGTATCATGAACTCATTCCGCGGCTTGGCCAATGTGCAACAGGCTACTTTAGCAAGCGTTGCCCCTGGTATTGCTGAAGCGTTGGTGGCCACTGCGATTGGTTTGTTTGCCGCGATTCCTGCGGTGGTGGCATATAACCGCAATGCGGCTGATATTGATCGCTTATCGATTCGTTTTGAAACTTTCATTGAAGAGTTTTCAAATATTTTGCAGCGTCAACAGCAAGTTCGTTAAACGGAGATTGCTCATTCATGGCTAGTATCTCTAGAAAATCTGGTGGACGTCGTCGCGCAATGGCTGACATCAATGTGGTTCCTTACATTGATGTGATGCTGGTTTTATTGGTGATCTTCATGGTCACCACACCGATGGTCAATCCTGGCATTGTCAGCTTGCCTACAGTGGGTGGAGCCCAAATTCAGCCAATGCCGCCAGTGTTAATCAATATCTCGGCTGAAGAAATTATCTTGATCAAGAGTGAAGGTAAGGCAGATAAAACTGTGACAAGGGCTGAGCTTGGTGCATTTGCTCGTGAGCGCGCTGAATTAACGCCTGATCAACCGATGGTGATTGCTGCCGATAAATCTATTAAATATGAGATTGTGATGGACGTGATGGCGCGCTTAAAAGAGAACGGTATCAAGCGCGTTGGGTTGGCAGTTAAGAGCAACTAAGAAGTCACCGAGAGATGAATTGAGCGCCGCAGCATTTCCAATGAACCCCCTTAGAAACCGAATTCAGGCAGAACCTGGAACCGGCAAAGCCTTTGTGTGGGCTTTGGGGATGCATCTTTTGCTGATGGTGTTTTTAACCTTTGGTTTGAGTTGGAAAAGCCAAACGCCAGCTGGTCTTGAAGCGGAGATTTGGGATGAGGTTCCGGTCATCAAAAGTGCACCAGCAACAGTTGATCCAAAGATCGATGTTGATGAAAAAGCAGACATTGCTTTGAAAAAGAAAAAAGAAGTCGTTAAAAAGCCTGAGCCTAAAGAAGAAATTAAAGCCACAAAAAAAGTTGATTCCAAAGAACTACAAAAACAAAAAGCTGAACAAGCAAAACTAGCCAAACAAAAACAAGATGAAGCCAAGGCGAAGGCCAAAGCGAAGGCCAAAGCCGAAGCTGAGCGCAAAGAATCCTTGGCACAACAAAAAGCACGTTCCGATCAATTAGCTCGCTTGAGATCTGCTGCGGGCAAAGAGGGGGCTGCAGGTGGTCGAGGTGGCGTCGTGGGTGATGGCGTGGGCGGTGGCGGTAATGCTAAGCCAGGCTACGCCGACAAGGTTCGAAAAAAAATACTGCCTTTGATCGTATTTAATCCATCTTTGGTGGCAGGCAATCCAGCTGTAGATGTTAGCGTAGAGTTAGCCCCTGATGGCACAATTCTGAATAGGAAAGTATTAAAAAGCAGTGGCGATGCTGCCTGGGATCGTGCTGTATTAAGAGCGATTGATGACGCTGAAACATTACCGAAAGATGATAATGGTAAGGTACCCAAACAAATACGATTGACCTTTAAACCCAAAGATTAAATTAATGAGACTGGTGACGTAATGATGAAGACAATTCTGACCAAGAACGTTTTGATGATATTAGCTTTGATGATATTTTCAGCCGGTGTCAAAGCGCAAATGAATATTGAAATCACGGGTGTAGGCCAGTCGCTATTTCCAGTGGCTGTGATGCGATTTGTTGGAGAAAATCAATTGCCAGTCAAGGTAACTGATGTGGTTCGCTCTAACTTGACTCGCAGTGGCGCAATCAGAAATGTGGAGAGTGGCTCAGCTGAGCTTGGATGGGATATCACCCCAGAATACCCATCCTGGTCGGCACGAGGGGCTGATGCCCTAGCGGTCGGTAATGTCACCAAGTTATCCGATGGTCGTTTTGAAATTCGTTACCGTTTATTTGACATACGCAAAGGCGAAAGCTTGGGTGGTCTTGTGGTCACAGTTGGGGTTGAAGATTTGCGTTTGGCAGGACACAAAATTGCTGATGACATCATTCAAAAGATTTTGGGTGAGCGCGGCATCTTCTCTACGCGCTTATCGTATGTGATTCGCTCTGGTAAGAGCCATCGTTTGGTGATTTCTGATTCGGATGGAGAAAATGCCAAACCTGCGCTGGCAAGCAATGAGCCAATCATCTCGCCTAACTGGTCGCCTGATGGCAAAAAAGTGGCGTACGTTTCATTTGAAGCGCGCAAGCCTGTGATTTATGTTCACGAGCTGGCCACCGGGCGTCGCACGATTCTTTCTAATCAGAAGGGCAATAACAGTGCGCCTTCTTGGTCAGTGGATGGTAGTCAATTAGCCATGGCCTTATCCAGAGACGGCAATACTCAAATTTATAAAATCAATGCTAATGGCAGTGGGTTGAAGCGTTTGACCAGAGGGTCTGCAATTGACACAGAGCCACAGTGGTCGCCGGATGGTCAGTCTATTTATTTCACAAGTGATCGTGGTGGTAGTCCGCAGATTTATAGAATGTCGACTGCTGGCGAGTCAGCTGGCAGTGCACAAAGAGTTACTTTTAAACACTCTTTTGTGACAAGTCCGCGTTTGTCACCAGATGGTAAAAACTTAGCTTATGTTGCTCGCGTTTCTGGAGCCTATCGCTTGCATCTTCAAGATTTAGCCACTGGAGAGGTGACTCCTTTGAGTGATGGCACAAGAGATGAAACTCCAACGTTTGCTGCCAATGGACGTTACATTCTGTACGCCACTCGCGCGGCCGGTAAGCGCGTACTGATGGCGGTCTCAATTGATGGTAAAAACAAACAAACCTTGAGTTTGCCAGGAGCAGATATACGTGAGCCTGCTTGGGGCCCATTCATGGACTAGTTTCCTCAAAAAGCACTGAATTCGGCACTGAATTCATCTTAATTTGGTACGATAGGGATGAAATCATTGAATAAAGTCTCTTTTTTTGATGAGAATAGTTAAAAATTTAAACACATTAAGTCGATAACACACAGATTAATTAACATTTATTTTGGAGAAATGATGAAACAATTTTCAATTGCACGTCGCGCAACCTTGTTGTTGTCAGTGGCACTTTTAACAGCTTGCGCATCCGGTGTGAAGTTGGACGATGTAGCAGGTAACAAAGGTGGCGTGGATTACAGCTCACAGCCATGGAATGATCCTAAGAGCCCATTGTTCAAGCGCAGCGTTTATTTTGATTTCGACAGCTACGCGGTTAAGCCTGAGTATCAGTCAACTTTGCTAGCGCATGCCAATTATTTAAAAGCGAATAAAGATCGTAAGATCAAAATCGAAGGCAATACGGATGAGCGTGGAACTACAGAGTACAACTTGGCTTTGGGTCAACGTCGTTCAGAGGCTGTGCGTAAATCATTGTCATTGTTAGGTGTTGCCGATTCACAGATGGAAGCAGTGAGCTTTGGTAAAGAAAAGCCAAAGGCACAGGGCAGCAATGAAGCAGCTTGGCAAGAAAACCGTCGTGCTGACATCGCTTATTAACCCACTTCAATTGACTGAAGAAAAGAACACTCATGCAGCAATCAAAGTGCTTTAGTTTTCTGCAAAACTCAACAGCGGCCTTGGCCGCTGTTGTTTTTGTTGGACTATCTTTCACATCAACTGCTAGCTTTGCTTTCATGGAAGATGGTGAAGCGAGGCGGGCAATTTTAGATTTGCGAACACAACTTTCCGCCAGCCAAAAGGCGCAAGTTGAACTTCAAGGTCTTCTTGATGAACTTAATCAAGAAACGGCTAAATTACGCGGTCGTTCGGAAATCTTGGAAAAGCAAGTTGAAGAGTTAATTGCGCAGCAGAAAACTTTTTATCAAGATTTGAATGAGCGGATGAAAAAATTTGAGCCTCAAGAGATGGAGATTGAGGGAGTTCAAGGCAAAGTTCAGCCTGGCGAAAAAGAAGCCTATGACGCCGCATTAAAAGCTTTCCAAGATGGCAATTTGAAGAGGGCTGATACAGGATTTCAGACCTTTGTTAAAAAATACCCTAACAGCCCCTATTGGCCATTAGCGCAATTTTGGCTAGGTAATTCTGAGTATGCTCAAAAGGATTACAAGGCAGCAATCGCAACTTTTAAATCCATGGTGAAAAGTTACCCTTTGCATGGACGTGTGCCTGATGCACTTTTAACCTTGGCCAACAGTCAGATTGAGGCGGGTCAAAAGCCTGCAGGCAAAAAGACTTTAGAAAATTTAATTGCCAAGCATCCTGACACTGAAGCTGCTGACTTGGCTAAACAGACGCTCAAACGCTTGAAGTGATCGAGGATCGGATGTCTGTTGATTTTGAGGTGATGCGCGCTAGAAAGTCGGGCGCTCCTGCAGTGGTTCTGCTCTCTGGCGGCTTGGATTCAGCAACGGTTTTAGCGATAGCGAAAAAACTTGGTTACGCTGTTTATGCGCTGTCGTTTCGTTATGGTCAGAGGCACTCTTCTGAGCTGGATGCAGCCACCCGAGTAGCACAGGCTTTGGGCGCAGTAGAGCATCAAATCATTGATTTAGATTTGCGTCGCTTTGTGGGTGGTTCTGCTTTGACAGATGATGCCTATGACGTTCCAACCAGTCCTGGCGCCAACAATGAAATACCAATCACTTATGTTCCTGCACGCAACACCATCATGCTTTCAG
>JAGVCB010000208.1 GCA_020059445.1 Polynucleobacter sp.
AACCCCTGCCATCAACAATGCTTGGCGTTTGATTTGAGCCAGCGATAAACGTTTTTTGATATTCATGATGCAATCATACCCAATTAGCTAGATTATCATTAGGACAGAATCAGGACAAACAAATACTATTGGCAACAAAAAACCGCCCGAAGGCGGTTCTTTGTGAAGCGATTGAGATTTACTCAACTGCTTTGACCATGTCTTCAATGACCTTCTTAGCGTCACCAAAGACCATCATGGTCTTGTCCATGTAGAACAACTCGTTATCTAGGCCAGCATAACCAGAGGCCATAGAGCGCTTGTTCACAATCACAGTCTTCGCTTTGTAAGCCTCAAGAATCGGCATACCGAAAATTGGGCTGCCTGGAGTTCTTGCGGCAGGGTTCACCACGTCGTTAGCACCCAAGATCAATACAACGTCGGCTTGACCAAATTCGCTGTTGATATCTTCCATTTCGAATACTTGATCGTATGGAACTTCAGCTTCAGCCAAAAGAACGTTCATGTGACCAGGCATACGGCCAGCCACTGGGTGAATCGCATACTTCACGGTTACACCAGCGTGAGTTAGTTTCTCTGTGAGTTCTTTGAGTGCGTGCTGAGCACGAGCAACTGCTAGACCATAACCAGGAACAATGATGACTGTTTCAGCATTGGTCATCAAGAAGGCCGCATCATCAGCAGATCCTGACTTAACATTGCGCTGCTCTTGTGAGCCACCAGCGGCTGCAGAACCTGCATCGCCACCGAAACCGCCAAGAATCACGTTGAAGAATGAACGGTTCATCGCCTTACACATGATGTAAGACAAGATGGCACCAGAAGAACCAACCAATGAACCAGCCACAATCAACATTGAGTTATTCAATGAGAAACCAATACCAGCTGCAGCCCAGCCAGAATAGGAGTTCAACATTGAAACAACCACAGGCATATCAGCACCGCCAATTGGGATAATGATCAAAACGCCCAAAATGAAGGCAATCACAACCATCACAACAAAGTAGTTCCAAGCAGGTTCTGCACCAGGGGCGATAGAGAACATCACGCCACATCCCACCATCACGATGGCAAGAATCAGGTTAAGCATGTGCTGGCCTGGGAAAGTCACAGGAGCACCTTGGAATAAACGGAACTTGTATTTGCCAGATAATTTGCCAAACGCAATCACTGATCCTGAGAAAGTGATGGCGCCAACAAATGTACCGATGAACAACTCAAGACGATTGCCTAGAGGAATTGGCTCACCAACAGTCACGATACCAAAGGCATGAGGCTCTGCAACTGCAGCAACAGCGATACATACTGCTGCAAGACCAATCATGCTGTGCATGAATGCCACTAGCTCAGGCATTTTTGTCATTTCAACGCGCTTGGCCATGATGGCACCAGCACCGCCGCCAATCACAAGACCTGCTAGAACATAAGCCATACCGCCGGCTGCTGATTCTTTGGCTAGCATCATGACTAGGCCAATTGTTGTGATGATGGCAATTGCCATACCTGTCATACCAAACACGTTTCCTTTGATGGAAGTGGTTGGATGAGATAAACCTTTAAGTGCCTGAATGAAACAAATAGAGGCGACTAAATATAAAAGCGTAACGAGATTTAAGCTCATGCTGTTTCTCCTTTTGCTTTTTTATCTTTTTTCTTAAACATTTCTAGCATGCGTCTTGTCACCAAGAAGCCACCGAACACGTTCACTGCTGCTAAAGCAACGGCGATCGTGCCCATTGATTTACCAAGCATGCCTTCAGTTAATGCGGCGGCTAGCATGGCACCAACGATGATGATGGCTGAAATAGCATTCGTCACAGCCATCAAAGGTGTGTGAAGTGCTGGTGTGACGTTCCATACAACGTGGTAGCCAACATAAATGGCCAATACGAAGATGATGAGGTTATAAATAGTTGGGCTGATCATGTCCATGATTTTTTCCTTGTAATTCTTCTTATGCGTTCTGGCGAAGAACTTGACCGTTTTGACACATCAAGCAAGCTGTCACGATGTCATCATCAGTCGGAATAGCAAGAGCTGCTTCCTTATCTACGATGAGCTTCATGAAATCTAGAAGATTGCGCGCATAAAGTGCAGAGGCATCTGCTGCAACCATGCTGGCTAAGTTGGTGTAACCGACCAATTTAACGCCATGTTTCACAACCACTTTGTCAGCTTCTGTGAGAGGGCAGTTACCGCCACCACTGTCACCTTTACCAGCGGCCAAATCGATCACCACTGAACCTGGTTTCATTTGAGCAACAGTCTCTGAATGCAAAAGAGTTGGAGCTTTACGACCTGGAATCAACGCGGTTGCAATCACGATATCTGCTTGCTTGGCACGCTCTGCAACCAAGGCTGCTTGACGTTGCATCCAAGACGCAGGCATTGGACGGGCATAGCCACCAACACCTTGAGCGATTTCACGTTCTTCTTCAGTTTCAAAAGGAACGTCAACAAACTTACCGCCCAATGATTCAATTTGTTCTTTAGCAGCTGGGCGCACGTCGGAAGCTTCAATCACTGCACCCAAACGCTTTGCAGTAGCAATCGCTTGCAAACCAGCAACACCAGCACCAAGAATCAATACACGAGCAGCTTTCACTGT
>JAGVCB010000010.1 GCA_020059445.1 Polynucleobacter sp.
AGCGACACAATGGACGGTGGAACCATCATCATACCCATGGCCATCAATATCGAAGCGACCACCATATCAATGATCAAGAATGGAAGAAACACTGTAAAGCCGATTTGAAAAGCAGTTTTTAATTCGCTTGTGACAAAAGCAGGAACCAAGATTGTTAATGGGATATTCGTCACATCAAATATCTCATTCGATTTTGACATTTTTACAAAAAGAGCTAAATCAGCCTCTCTTGTTTGTTTAGTCATGAATGCTTTAAGAGGTTCTACCGCTCTATCAATAGCCACGGTGGTGGAAATCTTGTTGGAAGCCAATGGCTCATAAGCATTTTTATAAATATCATCAATGACTGGGCTCATGATGAAAAAAGTCATAAACAAAGCTAAACCAATTAACACCTGATTGGGCGGTGAGTTTTGTGTGCCTAAAGCTGAACGAAGCAAGGACAGAACGATGATGATCCTGGTAAAGCTGGTCATCATCAAAATAACCGCTGGTAAAAATGTCAGCGATGTTAATAATATGAGTAGCTGTAGGGTCAAGCTATAGGTTTGTCCACCCCCAGCATTTTTACTAACATTAAGACCTGGTAATTCTTGGGCTAAAGCTGGTTGGATAAAAAAGGTGAATAAGCCGGCAAATAAAATACTTGAAATGACAAGGAACTTGAAGCGATTCTCTTTGTGCTTACCCAGAGTTTCAATAAATGAAAAATTCTTAAAAAAAGAAAAGCAATTACTTAGCATTATTTTTTCTTAGGTAGGTTTCTAACCAAGATTTAGCGTTAAATGGTTCAGGAGTAGATGTCTCACCTTGAGTGCCGTCTTTGTCCGGTGTTTTTTGCAGGGTTGCAATGTGGTTGACCTGGCCTGCTGCAACGCCAACAAGTATCAACTGTCCGGATACTTCAATTAAAGCCACTTTCTCTCTTGGGCCTAATGAGCTGATGGCCTTTAACTGAATTAAATTTGAAGGAATGCCTCGCCCCATTTGCAATTTACGCAATAGATAAGCGCAACCCCATATGACTAATAAAACTGCTGCAAGTGCGAAGGTTGTTTGAAATAAAGCGCTCATTGACGACTTAACCTACGCATACGCTCAGCTGGAGAAATAATATCGGTCAAACGAATGCCAAATTTATCTTGGATGACCACGATCTCAGCTTTTGCCACAAGCGTGCCATTGACGTAGACATCTAGAGGCTCAGACACATTGGTATTGAGGGGAACAACTGAGCCCTGAGTTAAGCGAACTAAATTTTTGATAGGCATCTTAGTGCGACCCAATTCAACCGTTAATTGAACGGGAATGTCTAAAATAAAGTCGATGCTTTGAGGGCTGTCTTCAGACACATCGCCCATATTTAAATCTTTAAAAACACCGCTAGAGTCAGTGGACGACTCTTGTGCAATATTTTCAGGAGAGTCAGGATTATTTTCTTCTGCCATATAAAAACTCTTTAGGTGAGATGTGTGAAGGAATCAAAATTATGAATAATCTTTTCTACTTGGATGCATAAACGATTTTCTTTTTGACCATAAGTGCACTCAATGACTGGTAAACCTTCTACCTTTAAATTAATGAGATGCGGGAGCTCTGTATATAAAACATCTCCAACTTTTAAATCTAAAACCTTTTGGAGTGTGGTGGGGATGTGACAAAGCTCAGCTATGGTCACAACTTCCGCATCAGACATTTGCATTTTTAGTGACTCATACCAAATAGACTTAACGTCAGAGGTGGCAGTATGTGAGTCACTGGAAATAATCTCTCGTGCAGGCTCTAGCATGGCGTTGGGCAAACAAAAACTAATGCGACCACTGATATTGCCAACATCAATAACAAAAGTTGTCACTGTTGTTAAGTCTGTTTGCGGTGCAATATTGGCGAACGTTGGGTTCATCTCAGTTCGAACAAACGTCGGCTCAATAGGGTAGTAGGGTTCCCAAGCTGTCTGATAATTCAACAATAGAAGATTGAGAATTCGTTGAATGGTTCTTAATTCTGTCGAGGTAAATTCTCTGACAATGCCGCCCAATTCAAAACGACCGTCGCCACCAAAAAAGCTATCAATGAATAAGAATGAAATATCGGGATCAAATACACAAAGCCCGGTACCATTCAAAGGTTTTAATTGAACTAGATTCAAGCAAGAAGGGTTGATGATGGACTGTAAAAATTCACCATATTCAATGACTCTGATTGTTCCGGTTGAAATATTTGCTGATCTCTTTAAAAAGTTATAAAGAGTAATTCTTGCTAAGCGAGTAAAGCTGTCATTGATCATCTCAAGCGTTGGCAATTTCTGTGCCATATACCTCTGTTTGAGAGGATCATATTTAACGACATCTGCGTCGCTAAATTGGAATGGAGCTTCTACTTTTGGACTTGAAAGTCCAGTTAGTAGAGTGTCCATTTCATTTTGAGAGAGAGATTCTTCAGCCATGTTATTGAATAATGAAACTCGTGAACGCTACATCTAAGATTTCAATGGGCTCTAATTTGTCTGTAAAGGGCTTTTCAGTGATTGTTTTAAGCTCTTCTAGTAAAGCCAGCTTACCTTCTGAGCTGATAACATCCTCTGGTTTTTTGCTGGCCAAGACAATCAATGCCCTTGTGCGAACTTGTGGCATATAAAGCTTAACGAGTGCTGAATCTTCACCATTTTTCAATTGAAGAGTGATGGTTAGCTGAAGATATTGACGGCTATCTTTTAAATTGACCGTTAATGTATCAATCGGCATGTAAACGGGGATGGCCTCAAGGGCACTTGCTTTCGCTTTCGCCTGTTCTTTATCGGCGTCTGCATCACCGCCCTTTAGAAAAAACCAAGCACCGCCTCCAGCCAGAGCTAAAACCACTACCACACCAATGATAATGAGAGGCAGTTTTGATTTTTTTTGCCCTTCTTCGCTTTTTTCTTCAGCCATGTCTTAAACCTTAGTTTTGTTTATTAAACGTACGTATTAATCAAGCCCTGACCCTGAATAGACGCTGCCTCAACTTGATTGCTGACTGCTTCGATATTCTTTATTTGAATATCAGTTTTGGCGTTTTCTCTATTTTGGTTATAGCTTCTTGAATTAATATCAGCTTGGCCAAGCTGCAGTCCACCGTTTTCAAACATTTTGCTTAAGGCAGGGATGGAATCCTGAATGGCTTGACGAACTTCTGAGCTGGTAACAATGAACTGAACGTTGGTTTTGTTTTGGTCTGTTTGGATATTTATCTCGAGTGGACCAAGATTAGGCGGATTGACCGTGATATTTGCATTCTGTAAAGAGTTGGCCACCATCCAAGTGATGCGCTGATTTAATGCTGGACCCCAATCAGGACTTGAGACGGGTGGCTTCAATTCAACCACATTGACTGAGTCAACTTCTGGGCTTCGCAGATTGTTGCCGATGTTGTTAACGCTGATATTCTGGTTTGTTGTATCTAAAGCCAAATCAGAGGCAAGCACTCTTTGGGCAACAGCTGCAGCATTGATTGAATTATTAACTTTTAATGAGTTGCCAATTTTTAATTCTGCAAGCTGGTTTTCTAAATCAACTAAATTTGAAGCCAATAAGCTTTCATTGTTGTTGGTTAAATTGTTGTTAGCAGTATTTCTGGCATTTTGAAGAATTGTATTTCTCAAGTCATTTTCTGATGTGACTTCTGAACCCATGGTTTCTGGAGTAAATCCAGTCATGTTCATTCTGTTAGCTTGATTGAGGACGTCTTGAGCGGCATC
>JAGVCB010000142.1 GCA_020059445.1 Polynucleobacter sp.
CATTTAATACCAAAACAAAAAAGGTAGATTTTTTTAAAGCCAAAACATTAGTTTCATCAAATCCATATGTAAGCAGTCTTGACGTTCTTAATATTGCTTATAACTTTATTGATAAAAAATTACCCGATAAAAAGTTCAGTTTTTTTATTACTGACGGTAAGTCTATAAAAAAATATACGATGAATCGTGCTGAGGTGTGGAACTTTCCATTTAATGGAAATAATATTCAAGCCGTTCGCTTTGTTAAGGTAACCTCGCCATCAGACCCTGTAAGCTTAGATATTTGGTACTCCGTGACAAGTCATCTGCCAATGCGTTATGTAATTGGACTAAGCGATAAATATGGGGCAACAATTAAGGCAGAACTTAAAAGCTATAAAAAACTATAGCGATAAGCATATGGGTTTGGTAACGGCTTGGTTAAATCTAATTTGTTGAGTACCCATGTGCCCTAAGGACATCCCTTGCCTTCGGGCTTTGCAGATGGGCATAAAAATCAACAATGGCTTTAGGGGGGTTCTTTAATAAAACCATCCTTTGCTTGATTGGCTCGTGTAAGTTCTCAGGAATTAAGAGGTGATTCGTGAACTGCATCACTTCTTTGGATTTAGCCAAAGAATAGGCCGTCAGCCCAACCCCTGCAGCCCCACTGTTAACAAACATGGCGACTGCAGAAACATTCTCCGCAAAAACAATCTTATTCTTGGCTAACTCATCAAGCTTCATATTGTTCAAGAACTGGATTGCGGCTTTTCCGTAGGGCGCTGACTCAGGCTTCGCTATGGCAATCTTATTGGTTTGATTGATCAGCCTTTTTAACTCTTCCGAATTTAAGCTTAACTTTAAATTTTTTGATTTATGTCCAATTAATGCCAAGCGGCCAATCGCATAAACCTTTCCACCATCAACTGTTAAGCCCTGACGATGCAAAGTCATCGGAAAGCTCTCATCAGCAGACACAAATAAGTTAAACGGTGCCCCTTGTTGTATTTGACGAGCAAAATTACCAGACGCCCCATAAATAATTCTGAGGTCTTGCCCACCAGCCATTTTGTATTGTTGATAAATCTCATCCATGGCGGGCTTCATATTGGCAGCCACCACCACTGTGGCTTGCTGAGCATTTGCCAAAGAAGCAAACAAAACTGTTGCTACCGATAGGAGAGTTTTTGAAAGAAATAATCTTTTATTCATCACAGTCATATACAGCTTAGTGAGTAGTAACTACTCGCCCTTGTAATTGCCAACATCAATGCCTAAAGCTTTGAGCTTTCTGTAAAGGTGCGTTCTCTCTAAGCCGGTCTTTTCAGCAACGCGTGTCATGCTGCCTGAAGCTTGATTGAGATGGTATTCAAAATAAGCTTTTTCGAATAAATCTCTAGCTTCTCTTAATGGTAAATCAATGTAACTTAAATTAAATTCAGCTTGATTGCTTTCAACTTCTTCAACAATAAACTCTTCGATCTTGCTAGTTACTTGTACAGACCCGTCAGCCTTGATGTCAGTTTTAGTTTCAACAACAAACAACTCTTTGGGCGGTGCTTTTTCTAAAGCTTGCTCAACTGTTTTTAATAGCTTTTGGAGTGCAATGGGTTTTTCTAAAAAGTTAACCGCTCCAATTCTTGTGGCTTCAACAGCTGTATCAATCGTGGCATGTCCGGACATCATCACCACGGGCATGGTCAGCTGACCATTGTTCGACCACTCTTTTAAAAGAGTCACGCCGTCCACATCAGGCATCCAGATGTCTAATAGAACTAGATCAGGCTCAAGATTTTCTCGGGCTTTTCTTGCCTCGTCTGCGTTCTGTGCAGAAACCACAGAGTGCCCTTCATCCGTTAGGATCTCATTGAGTAGCTCTCTGATACCCATCTCGTCGTCAACAACTAAGATACTTGCCATAACTAACTTTGCTTCACCAGTTGATTGAAATAAATAGACACCTCAGCACCTACGAGCTGATCGTCTTCCATGCGATTGCGTAATTCAATTCTTGCGCCGTGCTCATCCACAATTTTCTTTACAGTGGCAAGACCTAGGCCGGTGCCCTTGGTCTTTGTTGTCACATAGGGTTCAAAAGCACGACTTAAAATTCTTGGGGCAAAACCTGTACCCGCATCCAAGATACTCAACTTGACAATGCCTTTGCTAACCTTATCATTTTCATTGGAATCTGGGTACGGCAAGAATTCTGTTTTCACCAATATTGAAAACTCACCTTTGTTGGCTTCAACACTTGCATCAAGACCATTTTGAATCAGGTTATGGATCACCTGACGAATTTGCGTCGCATCCGCCAATATCGGTGGACATGCTTGGTCTAAATCTGCACGCACCGGGGTGCCACCATACAAGCCCAAGACATCAAGCACCAAGTCATTGATTGATAACTCTTGTAACTGCGCTTCCGGTGTTTTAGCGAAATCTCTAAAGTCATTCACCATTTGCTTCATAGCTTCAACTTGAGTAATGATTGTTGTTGTGCTGCGCTCAAGAAAATCCTGTTGCTGAGGATCCAAATGATCTTTCAACTTCAGCTGAATCCTCTCGGCAGACAGTTGAATCGGTGTTAAAGGATTTTTGATTTCATGAGCCAAACGTCTCGCCACATCGCCCCAAGCAATCGCGCGCTGAGCCGTGATAACCTCTGAAATATCATCAAACACAACGATGAATAGACCGCTTGGTAAATGTGTGCCACGAACTAACAAGGTAATACCATGGTCATGCTGAGAATCTATATGGCTTGATGCATCCAAAATGATTTGCTTTTGCCAGTGATCACTTTGGTCATTACTAGAAATCTCATGGGCACTGAATGCCTCTTTGATCGCAACTTCAAATTCTTGTAAACGGGCGATACCGCTCAAGCTCTTGCCAATTAACTGGTCTAAAGGAGCACTAAAAATTCTCGAGGCACCTGCATTAGAAACCACCAACTTAAACTCGGCATCCAACACGCACACACCAGCAGTTAAGTTAGATAAAACACTTTCAGAAAACGTTTTTGAATCTTCTAATAAATTTCTTGCCTCTAATAACTGCCTGGTCATTACATTGAATTGCTTGGTCAATAAGCCAAGCTCATCTCCGGTATTTAATTCTGGCCTAGGAGAAAGATCTCCTTCTGCAACTGCTTTGGTTCCCTTGAGCAACATGATCAATGGCGTGGCCAGCTGGCGCCCTAACAATAAGGCTAAAGCCATGGCAATGAACAGCGCTAAAAATAAAGTGATTGTCAGCGTGCCGATATACATCTTTCGCAATCCTGAGCGACCAAGCGCTTTTTCTTGGTACTCAATGTAGGCACTTTGAACAGCCAAAGCATTATTGCTCAGACTTTCTGGCATGTTTTTAACGAGCAATAAATATCTGTCTTCTAATTGAGAGCGCAAATTAAACCCGCCCAAACTAGCGCCAGAAACACTATCAATTGGGATCAATAATTTAATGGTGTAAGTCTTTTTAGAAATTTCCGGATTCGGCTCATCAATCTGCGCAAAATATCCCAGTGACTTTGCTTGCTGCAACTTATCAGCTTGAGACATCTCAGAAACAGCGGAATTTAAACCAAGACCGGCACTGGCTACAACCTTGGAACTTAAGCCAAATAAAGTAATTTCTTCAAGGCTGTTTTGATCGCGTTGTCTGGATAACAGTAAAGTTAGAGCACCTTCGCCTGAAGCGCGCGACGTCGCTTGAATCTGCGTTGCAATCTCTCGACCCTTGCTTAACAAATCTGTACGAGAAATCTCAATCGATGTTCTGCCCAACTGCAAACCTGCCTCAAGAGCGCGCTCAACCTTGACGTCAAACCAAGACTCAATGCTGCGAGAGACAAACTGCAAAGAAACACCGTAAAGAATCGCCCCTGGCAACACTCCTACCAAAGCAAAAAATATCGCTAATTTAGCAATCAGTCTTGAACCAAAATACTTTTGACGCAAGCGCATAGCCAAATTAAAAACCAAGGCAATGATCACCAGTAAAAACAACACCCCAATAACCACATTGGCGGCATATAGCAAAGCAAAATATTGATCAAAGAAAGACGTATTGGCTGAAGCAAAAGCTAATAGCAATAGTAAAATTAGCGCTAAAAATACCACAACGCTAATCAAAAAAGGCTTAGCCAATAATCTCATCATGGCTGAGCCCCTGGAGCTTGTGCGGCTGGCTCTACTACTGGTGCTTGTGCCACGGGTGCGAAATCAAAGCGATGCCAATCACTTTGCAAATTCCAAGACTTAGAGTTGATTGCATTCACCTGAAAAGGCTTTGCTAATTGATTGGTGTCTAAGCGTATCCTAAGGGCAGCCTGATAGGCTTGTTTTGATTCAACGGCACTAGAGTCAACCACCGCCCATTCCTCGATGGTTTTAACTGCAGCTATTGCTTGCTTTAATGTTGCGGCAGTCAAGCTGAAGGTACCTAAAGTCACGCGATATTGATTTGTTAGGGCTTGATAAGATATTTTTGATGTGCGCTGAACATCCACAATCTTGTTATCGAACCAATACCATCGTTTTTTAGTTAACTGGAACTCAGTCACAAAATGAAGTGTCACTCCTTTGTTAACTAATTGTTCAAGGGCGGGGCTTAGTTCTAACTGAACGTCGGCATTTAACACCCATGATTTTTCAAGTGGGGTCAAACTAACATTGCTAAAACTGATTTCATTGGCGTGCGCAAAGCTGACCGTTACGATCAGCAAGAAAATCTTAGCAATCGAATTGAATAGTTGGCGCATGCTTATTATTAATCTGAGGCTTTCATTTTTCAAAAAGCGCATAAAAAAATCCATCGTGCTGCTTTGATGGCAAAAGCTGACCAGGGGCTTTCAATCTAACCGCATCTGGCATGGCATTCAGCCACCACTTGGCTTGCAGCTCTCCCTCATCTGGGAATACGGAGCAAGTGACATATAGTAACTTACCACCCGGCTTTAACAAGTCCCAAAGGGCTGTGAGGATTTTTCTTTGTGCCACCTGCAGATTCTTGATGTCACCCTCTTGGCGTAAATAGGTGATGTCAGGATGTCTTCTCACAATGCCCGAAGCAGAGCATGGCACGTCTGCAATGATCGCATCGTATAGCTCGCCGCCGAACCACTCTTTTGGAGTCGACGCATCACCAATAATGATGTGGCCACCCTTGAGTTTTAAACGAGCAAAGTTTTCTTCAATTCTTTTGGCTCTTGATACATCGATCTCAAGAGCATCTAGCTGAATATCGTATTTTTCTAAAAAGTGTGCGGCCTTACCTCCAGGAGCTGCGCATGCATCAAGCACCCTTTGTCCTGGAGAAAGCTTGAGTAATTCTGCAGCGACTTGAGCCCCCGCGTCCTGAACTGAACATGCGCCCTCAAAAAACCCCGGGATCTGTGAGACAGGTATTGGATTCTTTAACTCAATGGCACCAGATAATTTTTGCCCGCCAACCGAATCAATCAACTGATACTCAATGCCGCTCTTACTTAAATCATTTAAATATTTTTGAGCGCCTACATCATCCTTTAGAAATCGATGATTAAGGCGCAGTGTTAGCGGCGGCTTTTCTTTTGATGCCGCCAGAATATTCATGTGCTGCTCTGGGTACGCGTACTTTAATTTTCTTGACCACCACTCTGGATAAGAAGGATACCGTTCTTCAGGAATTTCTTGATACAGTTTTTCATTTCTGAGGGCTCTGCGCAACACCGCATTGATCAACCCTCTGGCAAAACCAAGATTGCTATCTAGGCTGCTTGCATTCACTGCCTCATTCACCAAGGTGTGTGTGGCATACATTGGCTCGCTATTTTTTTCTGGCAACAAAGCAATTGCAGCCCAAAGCAAATAGAGCGTTAGGCCTGGTGGAGTCTTTTGAACATATTGATTTAAAACTTCCTGGGCCCAAAAACCTCTTCTTAGAGCTTGAAAGGCAATGCTCTGAACGGCAGGCCTTAAATCGGGCGATATACCTTGAAGAGCCAAAGTCAGAGAGGTCCCGTTTTGGACCTCCTGCAATACCTTGGCCGAGGCAAAAAGTGCTTTTGAAAGGCTGATGCCTTGTTGTTTGATATCAGCCAGGATATGTTCCAGTTCTTGCCATTTGCATCAAGCGAGCAACGCGCTCTTCGGTTGGCGAATGGGTTGAAAACAAACCCGCTAAGCCGCCACCAGCAAGAGGGCTCATGATCATCATTTGCGCAGTCTCAGGATGTCTTTCGACAGCATCAAAATGTCGACCACTCGCAACGCGGTGAATTTTGTCCAATGCCATGGCCAGCGCCTCTGGATCATTACAAATCTCTGCGCCCCCTCGATCAGCTTCATATTCACGGGCACGAGAGATTGCCATTTGAATTAAGCTGGCTGCCAAAGGCGCCAAGATGGCTACCAAAATGCTCGCCATAGGATTGCTTGGACGACCATCAGAGTTTCTGCCACCAAAGAACATGGCAAAGTTTGCAAGCGCAGACAACGCACCAGCCATGGTGGCTGAAATGGTTGAAATCAAAATATCCCGATGTTTGACATGGGCCAACTCATGGGCCATGACTCCGCGGATTTCTCGCTCAGACAACACCCTCAAAATACCCGTGGTCGCAGCAACTGCAGAGTGTTGAGGATTACGGCCTGTTGCAAAAGCATTTGGGGAATCCTCTTCAATCAAATAAACCTTTGGCATCGGTAATTCCGCTCTTTGGGCCAACTCACGCACCATTCGATAAAAATGAGGCGCCGTCACTTCATCAACTTCTTTGGCATTCATCATTTTCAAGACCATCTTGTCAGAAAACCAATAGCTAAAGAAGTTCATACCGAAGGCCAAAAGCAAAGCCATCAACATCCCTTGTTCGCCACCAATCATGCCACCGACGACAACAAAGAGACCAGTGATGCCGGCCATTAAAACGGCTGTCTTAAACCAATTAAACATCTTTAAAATCCTTTTTGAAAATAGATTTAGAAATTCTAAAATCAATACTCTTCATAAGCATACCCCTGTTAATTGTTGATTATCGCTTGGGGTTGTTAATTCAGCACTTGGCCAGGCTTCCAGCACAATGTTTTTGCAAGCTGTGACGCCGACATCTTTTTGCCGCCAGCTCTTTGTAACTCAGTCAATAAAAGGCTGCCTTTTCCGCCCGCTATCTGCACGCCGTCTTGGCTGATATCAATGATCGTCCCAGGCCCTCTGCACGATGCATCATCAATCAAAGAGCTGTGCCAAACTTTGATGAGAGACTCTCCATCGAGCAGAGTTGCTCCAGGAAAAGGATTAAAGGCCCTGATTTTTAAATCAATGACTTTGGCATCTTTTTGCCAATCAATCTTTGCTTCGTCCTTAATGATCTTGTGAGCATATGTGATGCCATCAAGCGCTTGAGGAACAGATTTCAAATGCCCCTCTTGTTCAAATTGATTCAAAGTTTTCACAATCATCAAGGCGCCCATCTTTGCCAGTGCGTCATGTAATGTTGCAGTTGTTTCATGGGATGCAATCGGCATTTTGTTCATCGCGATCACTGCGCCAGTATCCAAGCCTAAATCCATTTGCATGATCGCAATGCCGGTCTCAGAATCTCCCGCTTCAATCGCTCTATGAATCGGAGCAGCACCGCGCCAGCGTGGTAATAAAGAAGCGTGGATATTCAAACACCCGGCTCGACCGGCACGCTCTGTAATATCAAAAACTTCTTGGGGCAGGATCAAACCATAAGCAGCAACCACCATCACATCAAAATCTAAATCTTGTAAACGACTTAAAGCCTCACGCGCTTCATCGCCAAATTGGCCAGTCACTTTGAGTGAGGTTGGCTGTATCACCGGAATATTTTTTTCTAGGGCAAACTCTTTGACTGGGCTTGCATGTAGCTGCATGCCTCGTCCAGCAGGCCTATCAGGCTGAGTCATGACCATGACGACTTCATGGCCTGCATGCACAACCGCCTCTAAAGCAACCCTTGCAAATTCGGGGGTTCCTGCAAATACAAGCTTCAACATTAAAGCGCGCCTACTTTTGATTTCTTTTTAAGTTTGCCAGCAATTCGCATGCGCTTTAATGACGACAAGTACTCAACAAACACCTTGCCCTTGAGGTGGTCCATTTCATGTTGGATACAAACCGCCAATAAACCATCGGCGTGAATTTCAAATGGGTTTCCATCTAAATTTAATGCGCGAACTTTTACTTCGGAAGGACGCAGAACCTCATCAAAAAAATCTGGCACAGATAAGCATCCCTCTTGCCAAACTTTCTTCTCTTCACTGCTCCAAATAATTTCCGGATTAATGTACACCTGCAACTGATCTCTCTCATCAGATAAATCAATCACGATGATCTGTTGATGAATGTTCACCTGAGTGGCGGCCAACCCAATACCAGGTGCCTCGTACATGGTTTGAGCCATATCAGCCACCAATTTACGCACAGCATCATTCACAGCCACAACAGGTTTTGCAACTGTGTGCAAGCGAGGGTCTGGATAACAAAGAATAGGTAATGCAGCCATTTCAGAAAATTCTTACAAATAAGTTCGGGTTTATCTGATAGTTCAATCAATCTTAATTCATAGACTTCATATCTATGAGATCAATTATCACTGTTAAAAAATCAGACCCCTATTATCCAAGCAGATTGCTAGATTTGCCCGATGCCCCACAAGAAATTTACTGCTTGGGGAATCTTGAGGCGCTGAAAATACCAAGCCTTGGTATTGTTGGCTCTCGTCAAGCATCCCAAGAGGGCATGACAACGGCCTCTTATTTTGCAAATGCCGTGGTAAATCAGGGCCTATTGGTGATTTCAGGGCTGGCCGAAGGCATCGACTCAGCAGCGCATCTAGGCGCTTTACAGGTTAGACCGTTGCTATCGACCATCGCGGTTTGTGG
>JAGVCB010000184.1 GCA_020059445.1 Polynucleobacter sp.
CAAATTTCCCCGTGAATGTAGTTGTAACCAACAGGGATGCCCATGGCATATGCAGCAATCGCCATACCTTCAATCAAAGCGTGAGGGTTGTAACGCTGAATGTCGCGATCTTTGAATGTGCCAGGCTCACCTTCATCTGTGTTGCAAACCAAGTATTTATCACCAGGAAACTGACGCGGCATGAAGCTCCACTTCAAACCTGTTGGGAAACCTGCGCCACCTCGACCACGCAAACCAGATGCTTTTACTTCTGCAATCACCGCTTCTGGAGTGATGCCTTCAGTCAAAATTCTTTTGAGCTGGGCATAACCACCACGCGCCACGTAGTCTTTTAAACGCCAGTTATCGCCATTAAGACCTGCAAGGATCAAGGGCTGAATATGGCGTGTGTGCAAACTAGTCATACTGCACCTCCAACCACACTTGCATTTGAATTCGCTTTGGCTTTTAGTTCATCAATCAAAGCGTCTAATTTTTCATTGCTCATAAAACTACACATGGTTTTATTGTTCACAATCGCCACAGGCGCATCTCCACAAGCCCCCATGCATTCACCTTCTTTTAAAGTGAAAGTACCGCAAGGCGTTGTTTCGTTGTAATCAATGCCTAATTTTTTCTTCAAGTACTCACCAGCGCGAGTGCCACCAGAAAGTTCGCATGGCAAATTAGTGCAAACCGCCAGTTTGAATTTACCAACAGGCTTGGTGTCGTACATGTTGTAAAACGTTGCAACTTCTTGAACAGCAATCGGTGGCATTTCTAGAATGGCCGCGATTTCTTCGATTGATTCAGGCGTCACCCATCCGTATTGGTCTTGAGCAACCACCAAAGCCGCCATCACAGCAGATTGTTTTTGATCGGCCGGATACTTGGCAATGTTGCGATTGATTTCAGCACGAGCTTGCGGGGAAAACATATGCTCTCTTATCCTTTTAGCGGTCAATCTCGCCGAACACAATGTCCTGCGTACCAATAATAGTTACAGCATCAGCCAACATGTGACCTTTTGCCATCTCATCTAATGCTGATAAATGTACAAAGCCTGGAGCGCGAATCTTCAAACGATAAGGTTTGTTAGCGCCATCAGAAATTGCATAAATACCGAACTCACCCTTTGGATGCTCAACAGCAGCGTAAGCCTCACCTGCAGGCACGTGAATGCCTTCGGTGAACAGTTTGAAGTGGTGAATCAATTCTTCCATGTTGGACTTCATGTCAACACGTTTTGGACTTGTGACTTTGTGGTTATCGCTCATCACTGGACCAGGATTAGCTCTCAACCACTTAACGCATTGCTGAATGATCTTGTTGGACTGGCGCATTTCTTCAACGCGCACCAAATAACGGTCGTAAGAGTCGCCGTTAACGCCTACAGGAATATCAAAATCTAATTTGCTGTAAACCTCGTAAGGTTGCTTTTTACGCAAATCCCATTCAATGCCTGAACCACGCAACATGGCGCCCGTGAAACCAAGCTGCAATGCGCGCTCAGGTGAGACCACGCCAATACCAACCAAACGCTGTTTCCAAATACGGTTGTCGGTTAACAGAGTTTCATACTCATCGACATACTTTGGAAATCTGGTAGTGAAATCTTCAATGAAATCCAACAAAGAACCTTGACGGTTTTCGTTCAACTTCTTCACAGCTTTTTCGCCACGAATCTTATTGGCCAAGTACTGAGGCATGGTGTCTGGCAAGTCACGGTACACACCACCTGGACGATAGTAAGCAGCATGCATACGAGCACCAGAAACAGCTTCATACATATCAAACAAATCTTCACGTTCGCGGAAGGCATACAAGAACACTGCCATTGCACCCACATCTAAGCCATGACAACCAATCCACAACAAGTGATTGAGCAAACGTGTGATCTCATCAAACATCACGCGGATATATTGAGCGCGCTCTGGAACTTCAATTTGCAAAAGCTTTTCAATCGCCATCACATAAGCATGCTCATTGGCCATCATCGAAACGTAGTCCAAACGATCCATGTACGGAACGTTTTGCACCCAAGTTCTCGTTTCTGCTAATTTTTCAGTGGCACGGTGCAACAAACCAATGTGAGGGTCTGAGCGTTGAATCACTTCACCATCTAACTCCAAAACCAAACGCAACACGCCGTGCGCGGCTGGGTGCTGTGGGCCAAAGTTCAGGGTGTAATTTTTAATATCAGCCATGATTAAGAACCGTAGCTTTCTTCGCGGATCACTCGAGGAGTTACCTCGCGAGGATCAATCGTGACAGGTTGATAAATAACTCTCTTCTGCTCTGGGTCGTAACGCATCTCTACGTTGCCAGAGATTGGAAAATCTTTTCTGAACGGATGACCGATGAAGCCATAGTCCGTCAAAATTCGGCGCAAATCATCATGGCCATCAAACAAGATGCCATACAAGTCAAAAGCTTCGCGCTCAAACCAATTGGCTGAATTCCAAATCGGTGTCACAGATGCGACCAATGGGAAATGATCCACTGGTGCAAACACGCGAAGGCGCAAACGCCAGTTGTGCTTCACAGACAACAAATGACTCACAGCAGCAAAACGGGGACCTTCCCAAGTTGAGTTGTCATACTCGCTGTAGTCAACACCGCAAAGGTCCATCAACTGATCAAAGCCTAGAGTTGGCTCATCTCTTAAAGTTTTAGCTACTTCTAAATAGTCCTCTGAGCGCACCACCAAAGTGAGTTCACCAAGAGCCTCGTGCAAACGAGAAACTTTTTTGCCCAATATTTTTTCTAAGCGCTCTTGCAGCACGGTTAGAGTGTCTGACATCTTAGGCCTTTCTCGCAATCGTGCTGGTGCGCTTGATCTTGGCTTGCAATTGAATGATGCCGTACATCAAAGCTTCAGCAGTTGGAGGACACCCAGGTACATAAACGTCCACAGGAACAATGCGGTCGCAACCGCGAACCACAGAATAAGAGTAATGGTAGTAACCGCCGCCGTTAGCGCATGACCCCATCGAGATCACCCAACGTGGCTCTGGCATCTGGTCATACACCTTGCGCAAAGCTGGTGCCATTTTGTTACATAAAGTACCCGCCACAATCATCAAATCAGATTGGCGAGGTGATGGTCTGAACACAACACCAAAACGGTCCAAGTCATAACGTGATGCACCTGCGTGCATCATTTCAACCGCACAACAAGCCAAACCAAAAGTCATTGGCCAAAGAGAACCTGTTCTCGTCCAGTTAATAAGCTTATCAGCCGATGTTGTGACAAAACCTTCTTTTAAGATACCTTCAATAGCCATGTTTTATCGTTACTCCCAGTTAAGGGCGCCCTTCTTCCAGATGTAGGCAAAGCCAATCACGAATTCCAACAAGAAAATAACCATTGAGATGTAACCAGGCCAGCCAATTTCAGACAAGGCCACGCCCCAAGGGAATAAAAATGCTGTTTCTAAGTCAAACAAAATAAAAAGGATGGCGATCAAGTAATAGCGCACGTCAAATTTCATGCGCGCATCTTCGTATGCGTCAAATCCGCACTCGTAAGGGGAAATTTTTTCAGCATCGGGCTTATTTGCTCCGAGCAATTTTCCTAGGCCCATGGGAGCCAAGCCAACACCAATCCCGACCAGGATGAATAATAAAACGGGAAAATAAGATTCTAAGTTCAAGAGCGTTCCAATTCGTCACACTAAATAACACTTACATATTTTCGCTAATTGGTCTTGCAGCTTTCTGACAAGCGGCAAAACCCCCTGTTTGGTGCCGTCGGCGAGACTCGAACTCGCACAGCTTACGCCACTACCACCTCAAGATAGCGTGTCTACCAATTCCACCACGACGGCATGCGGTAAACCCTTCCGATTTTAGCTTATTACTGCTTTTCCAGATGGTTTTATTGTGTCGGGCCTATTTCGGAACACTTTGACCAGAGCCGGTCACCGGGGCAACTGGCGAACCTGGTGCAGTTGTTGCTGGCACTGGAAGTTCAGCAGCTGGTGCCACCACCGGAGCACTGGTGCCAGACAAAACACCTGCATTTTGTGACTTGGTTGAACCAAATAAAGTAATGCCCAAGGTAGACAAGAAAAAGATTGTGGCAAATACGGCCGTCACGCGTGACAAGAAGTTGGCTGAACCAGCAGCGCCAAATAAGCCACCTGAAGAACCACCACCAAATGCTGCACCCATATCAGCGCCCTTACCTTGCTGAATCAGTACCAAGGCAATCACGCCAATCGCAGAAATGATCTGCAACACAACCAATATAGTCTTTAACAATTCCATCTAAGTCTCCAAAAACAAATTTATTTACTTGCTTGGCATAAAGCCAAAAAATCTTTTGCATTCAACGATGCACCACCTACCAAACCACCATCAATATCTGGCATCGCCAATAAATCTTTAGCATTATCAGGCTTTAAGCTACCACCATACAAAATTGCCACTTTTGAAGCCGCTGCATCGTCAAATTTAGCCAACTGCAAACGCAACTCTCTATGCACATCCTGGGCCTGAGCCGGAGTAGGCACTTTGCCAGTGCCAATCGCCCAAACAGGTTCATAAGCAATGATGCAAGACTCAATTTGGCCTTGCAACAAATCTAAAACAGCCTGCAACTGACGGCGCACAACGATCAAAGTTTTGCCGTCATCATGTTCAGCCTCAGTCTCACCCACACAGATGATCGGAGTGATGTTGGCTTGCAAGCAGGCCTTCGCCTTTCTGGCCACCAAGCCATCACCCTCCTGATGAAATTGACGGCGCTCAGAGTGACCAACAATCACATACTGACAGCCAAACTCTTGCAACATTTTTGCGCTGACATCACCGGTATAAGCACCATTTGGATGATCAGAGACATCCTGAGCACCGCAGGCAATAGGTGAGTTGGCCAATAATTGACTGACTTGAGATAAGTAGGGGTATGGCACACACAAACCAGTACGCATGCCTTGCAAATTTGTCAAAAAATCTTTGTTGCTTAGTAACTCTTGAATGAGTTGCTGATTAGCAGTCAAGCTGCCATTCATTTTCCAGTTACCGATGATGGTCAAGGGTCTCATTAAAGTCTCATTCAATTAACAGTTAACACTATCTTACCAATGTGCTGACTCGATTCCATCAATTGATGGGCCTTGGCAGCAGCTTCTAGTTCAAATACTTCATGGATCACAGGTCTGATCTTTTTAGACTCCAGCAATGGCCAAACATGAGCTCTTAATGATCTTGCAATCGCACCCTTGAAATCAACCGACCTAGGTCTCAAAGTTGATCCAGAGATAGTCAAACGTCTTCGCAAAACTTGACTCACATCCACTTCTGAAATTTTACCGCCCTGATTAGCAATGATCACAATTCGACCATCATCTGCTAAGCAGTTAATTTCTCTTCCCACATAAGGGCCTGCCACCATATCCAAAATAAGATTGGCACCTTTGCCATTTGTAAAAGATTTAACTTCTTCAACAAAATCTTGGGTACGGTAGTTCACCGCCAATACTGCGCCGAGC
>JAGVCB010000210.1 GCA_020059445.1 Polynucleobacter sp.
CCCATGGCAGCATTCCATGAATACGTCGGCTGAGTTCCCAATGCAAGGTTAGTTGTTTTATCTAAAACTGGGCTTTCCGCATGAGTTAGATTTTTATTAATTGTTCCATCTGCATTAAACATTAAGCTTAATTGTGCAATTTGTTCAGAATCACTGTAAATATAAGCTTCCCAGTGAGCCGGCGCAGTGACTGCTCCGCCTGCCAAAGCAGCGGTTGTTGCAACAGTGATTGGTACAGTTGTACTTCCACGAACGTAGTTATCTGCAATGAATGTATTGTCAGCAATACCTGTGCCGGTGATTCTCTGTCCGGGCATCAATCCAGTTGCATCCGCAACTGTTAAGCTTGTGGCTCCGGATGCTGCTGTGGCAGTAGTTGCCTTATCTTCTTCATAGCGATAGTAACTTTGGAGCGCTTTGGCAATGCCTAATTCATCATAAACAATGCTTGATGTCGTGTTATTGAATGAACTGGTGTTTAATGGATTGAAAGTGTTGGCTGCAGAAATTTGAGTCTCTTCAGCAGGCAAGTTCATTTCAATTGTTGCCAATGTGGATGCTTCAGGAGGATTTTTTGCTGTATCAATTTGCAGCACACCTTGGGCATTCGTTGTGGCGTCTGGAAAACCAATCAATTTATCTTTCCATTGGCGTTAATGATGAATCCTTCTTTGTCCATTTGGAAAGATCCATCTCTTGTGTATGTAGATGATCCATCAATTTTTTCAACTTTGAAAAACCCAGCGCCGTTAATGGCCATGCTTAAAGGACTCACGCTAGCAACAATTGAACCCTGAGATAGATTGATCTTCGCACCTTTGATCTGAGCACCTTGAGAACTCCTGACAGCTCCAGCCAAAGCAGACTCGAAATCTGATGATTTATAGCCGTTGACGCCTGAGTTTGTGATGTTGTTACCAACCACCTCTAGATTGAGAGAAGCGGTATTTAATAATGTTGGGTTTAGTTGAAACATGTTTAAGTCTCCAGAAAAAGTAGTTACTTAACGAACACCGCGAACAGTGCTCATTGCAATGTTTGTGCCGTTATTTAATGAAAGTTGTGGGCCAGCAGAAGTCAATTCCACCCCACTGACAGTGGCTTGAGTTAACGGCGTTACTACAACAGCTTGATTAAGTTTTTTTGCATTCACTTGGAAGGTATATTGTCCGTTGGGGGCAACGCCACCCTCGTTTGTTGAGCCATCCCAAGTGAAACTCTTGATACCGGCAGCATTAGCACCTAAATCTGCAGTTTTGATGATTCGACCACTAGAATTGATAACATCAACAACAACGCTCTCCGCAGGACCTTCTAGTCGCATTGATAAGCTGGCTGAGCCATTGAGTAAATTGATTGAATTACCGTCCGCAAGAATACTTTTACCAATCAGAGAAGCAGATTGCATTGATTGCGTTGCCATCAAGCTCGCTTGTAAACCACTGACTGTCGCATTCAATTGATTGATGCCCTCGACTGTATTCAGCTGAGCAATTTGGCTTGTCATCTGAGCGTTATCCATAGGATTCATCGGATCTTGATATTTCATTTGAGTGACCAACAACTTCATGAAATCATCTTTAGTTGATTTCACACTTGATGCAGTTCCAGCTGCTATTGCTGATACTGGTGCGTTATTAATAGGTGTAATTGCCATATGAATCCTTATTGGCCAATAGTGAGTGTTTTTAATGTCATGGATTTAGCTGCATTCATGACATCAACGTTGTTTTGATAGGATCTTGATGCAGAAAGCATGTTCACCATTTCTTCAACTGGATTGACGTTTGGCATTGCGACGTATCCAGCAGGGTTGGCTTGCGGGTGATTTGGCATGTACATCAATTTTGGCTCTGCTGTATCTTCAACAACTCGCTCAACTTTGACACCAACGCCTTGACCATCTTTTACTGGAGCGGCTGAAAATTCAACTTGCAATGCTTTATAAGGCTTGCCATCAGGACCGGTCGCACTATCTGCGTTTGCTAAGTTACTTGCAACGGTATTTAGGCGAAGAGCTTGAGCAGTCATCGCAGAACCGGCAATATCAAAAACATTTAATAAAGACATGATGAATTTCCTTAGTTATTTTGGATGACTGATGCAATGTTTTTAAAATGATTGTTAATCAAAGTAATTGCTGCCTCATACTGCAAAGCATTCTCAGTGAACTGTGCTCGCTCAACGTCCATATCAATGGTGTTGCCGTCCAGGCTATTTTGTTTACTCGCTCTTTCTTTGATATCAGCAGCACCTATTGTTCCTGTATTTGGCAGATGATTCGAACTTGTGAGCTTTAAATCCGCAGGATTAGCTTGTTGTAACGCTGCTTGCATGGCGCTATTAAAATCAATATCAACTGCTTTATAGTTGGGCGTGTCTGCGTTGGCAATGTTTGAGGCGAGCAATTGCTGTCTCTGAGCTCTCAGGCTTAAAACCTGCTCATAGAAATTAATTGGGCTCAATTGCATATCAGACATAATTCTTGCTTGCTCCAAGTTAGCGAACGTCTCTTACGACAGAAATTTATATAACTTGAATCATATTTAGATTTTTTACTAGCAAAAGGTCGAAGAGAGATGAGTTTTCTGTTTACCTTGGCTAATCGTTACCAACCACTCTGAATTTATTTACCCTAAAATAATCAAGTGGATAAAAAGCTTTTGATGATCAGTTTTCTTGGGGTTTTCCTGGTACTTGCAGGAGTACCAGCGATTAGTTTTGCGCAAAATCAGAACACTGATGCACTCATGAGCAAGGTAGCCACTCATTTACAGCAAAAATTCGGCGGCCCAAATAATGCCTTGATCAAGGTCTTCCCCCCGGAAACAGAATTAAATCTGACTCCCTGTAATAAATTAGATATCTCAGTTCCAGGCGGCCCATCTTCAATCAATGGGAATATCCGTGTTGGGGTCAAATGCTTACAGACAAACGGATGGACGATATTTCTGTCAGCCAACATCCAACAGAAAAAAACCTATTTCATTACCAAGCGTCAAATTCCTTATGGAGAAATCCTAAAAGCAGAAGATCTGGTTCCTGCACAGGACTTTCCGGACAATATCCCGATGGACGCAGTTTTTGACTTACGCCAAGCTGTTGGGCGTGGGGTCGTTGAAATAGTTGAAAAAAATACAGCCATACTGAGTCGTCACTTTTCGAATCAGGCAGTGATTTCTAACGGCCAAGCAGTAAAAGTCTTGGTTCAAGGAAATGGCTTTAAGATCACCAGCGATGGAAAAGCACTCGGAAATGCCACTGTTGGACAGTTTGTGAAAATTAAGCTGAATTCTGGGCAAGTTGTAACGGCGGTAGCAAAAACACAAGGTTATGCTGAAATTGTTAAGTAGCCCTAAATTGCTTCATTTTTTTGATAAAAATGACTCAATCTTTACCCAAACAAGTCGTTAATAACTCAAGACATAGTTTAAATAGCTGGAGATATGATGAAAATTAATCAAATTAATACACAAGTCGTTGATTCTAAATCAGTTTCTTCTGAAAAGAAGAAAGCAGATTCTGTCAGCGCATCTCCAACAAGCTCTGTAGCAGCAGGACCAGAAGCCAGCGTCAATATCTCATCAAATGCCAAAAAAGTAAGCAATATCAGTGGTTCAGAAGCGGTATTCGACACCACCAAGGTCTCTGAAATCAAAGCAGCTATCTCAAGTGGTCAGTTTAAGGTTAATGCAGAACTAGTAGCAGATGGCCTAATCTCAACTGTGAAAGATTTGATCCAGACTCAATCCTACAAAGCTTGACCCCCTGATGAATGATCCAATATCAGCTTTATTTGATCATTTAAAAGTTGAGCAAGGGCTGGCAGAAAAGCTCTTTTCAATTCTTAAAAGAGAAGAAGAATCCTTAATCAAGAACGATTTAAATCAACTTGAAGTCATCACATCTGAGAAATCCCAACTAATTAATGAGTATTTGCTTACCCGTGATGGTAGGTGGAAGAAGCTTTCATTAGTTGATATCAATCTAAAAGAGACAGAGCTTGATCAATGGATACATTCTCAAAAAAATGAGTCTCTGCACCATATTTGGGCAAATCTCAATCAAATATTGACCGATTCTCAGCAAATTAATCGAACAAACGGATTAATCATTCACCAGTTAAGCTCTAAAAATCAGCGTGCCATGGCGATATTGCTTGGACAAGATGATTCAGATGGGCTATATGGCTCTTCGGGACAAAGCTTGAGTTCATCAAACTTTAACAAAATCACTGGATATTGATTCAAATGTTTATAAATTCATACTGTATGAAGGACAGTGTAGGAAAAATTCACCCTAGACTGAATTCATGTTAGCCTTAAGGCTTACAAATATTTGTCTGTTCTCTGGACTACATAAAACAAAATGATCCTATCAGACAATAAAAAAATTGTAATCATTGATGACCATGCGATCATTAGGCAAAGTTTAAAAGCTTTGATTAATGCAATGTCTGGCCTAGAAGCAATTGCAGAGGGTTCCAATCCTTCTGGAATACTAGAAATTCTCGAAAAAAATCATCCTGACATCTTGTTAATGGATATTTCTTTTCCAGAGCATAACGGCATTGATTTCATTAAGAATATTAAAAAATATTACCCAAAAACTGCAATTTTGGTCATTTCAACGCATCCGGAACAACTTTACGCACTCAAAGCCATCAAGGCTGGGGCGGCAGGATACATCAATAAATCTCAGCCACTTGAGGACTATGTAACAGCCATTGAAATGATTTTGGACGGTAAAAATTACATCAATAATGCTGTCTCACAGTTGATGTCACAAAACTATCAAGACGGTGGAAGTAAAGATGGTATTAGTCATTTATCGACGCGAGAATTGCAGACTTTACAGCTCATTGCATCGAGTTTAACCGTGACCAAAATAGCTGAAAAACTCAACTTATCCGTTAAAACTGTCAGCATGTATAGAAGCCGACTTTTGATGAAATTAGGCCTAAAAAATAACTCTGAATTAATACTTTTTGCCATCAAAAATAAGATAGTCGACTGAGCCTTTAAAGCAATCTTTGGGCATACCTCAAATAGCGGTCAATTAACAAAGCTTTTCAAGCCATTCCATAAGCTAAGCTCCTGAATAATATCAACTTAGTCTGAGTTGAAGAAAATTTTAGTGAACTCAGCTAGGAGAAGATTTTGGCTGAAGAAAGTGACCTAGAAAAAACCGAGTCGGCATCCCCCCGACGATTAGAGAAGGCTAGAGAATCTGGCGATGTTCCTCGCTCGACAGAATTTTCAACATTGTTCATTTTGCTATCGGGCACTCTAGCAATTTGGTTCATTGGCAGCAGCCTGGTAAAAATTCTTCAAACCGACTTGAAGCAAACATTAAATTTTGGGGTCATCAAAGAATTAAATTCAGCAGAGATATTTTTAAGTTATCAAAACTTTTTAATTGATCTTGGAATCATATTTCTCCCAATCTTAGGCATCATTTTTATCGCCGCTGTTTGCGCCCCGCTTTTCATCGGTGGCTGGACATTCTCTGCAGAGAAATTAATTCCAGACTTTACAAAACTAAATCCTATTCAAGGGATCAGTAATATTTTTTCAATCAACTCTTTGGTTGAGTTATTGAAAGCAATCTTAAAAACATTATTTATCGGC
>JAGVCB010000175.1 GCA_020059445.1 Polynucleobacter sp.
GGGCGCAGCTTCTCAAGCGATGGCTTTAACGCCTACACCAGGTCAAGTGAAATGCGAAGAAGTTGCGCAATTTTTAAAGTGTTCAATTGAGAAAACAGTCAAATCAATTGTGTTGGCAGTTGATCAGGAAGATGGCGCAAAATTATTTTTGTTGTTGATCCGTGGTGATCATGAATTAAATGAAATCAAAGCAAGCAAAGTGCCCGGTTTGACAGATTTCCGTTTTGCAACAGAAGCAGAAATCATTGAATATTTTGGTACGCCTCCTGGCTATTTGGGTCCAGTCAAAACAAACAAGCCTTTGACGATTGTGGCTGATAGAACAGTTGCCAACATGAGTGATTTCATTTGCGGCGCTAACCAAGAAGGCCATCATTTAACAGGTGTTAATTGGGGACGCGATTTGCCTGAGCCGCTCGTGGCTGATTTGCGCAATGTGATTGCAGGTGATGCATCGCCGGATGGTAAGGGTGTTCTAGAAATTTGTCGTGGTATTGAAGTGGGGCATGTGTTTCAGTTAGGCACCCGTTATTCAGAATCGATGAACGCTGTTTATCTTGATGAAAAAGGTCAGTCTCAGCCAATGGTGATGGGCTGTTATGGCATCGGTGTGACTCGTTTATTGGGCGCTGCCATTGAGCAACGTTTTGATGAGCGCGGCATCATGTGGCCAGTATCGATTGCACCATTCCAAGTGGTTTTATGCCCAATGGGTTATGACCGCTCCGACATGGTTCGTGAAGCCTCCGACAAACTCTACCAAGACTTATTGTCTGCAGGCATAGAGGTGATCTTGGATGATCGTGGCGAGCGTCCTGGTGCGATGTTTGCTGATTGGGAATTGATCGGTGTGCCTTATCGTGTCGTGATTGGTGAGCGTGGTTTGAAGGAAGGTCAGTTAGAGTTCCAAGCTCGCACTGATGCTGAAGCATCAGTAATACCAGTGGGTGATGTGGCTAAGAAGGTGACTGATTTGGTGAAAGCTCAATTGGCATCTTAAATACTGATTGAAACTAGAGGAATGGCCTGAGTCATTTCTAAGTAGTGCCCACAAAAAAGCCAGATCAATGATCTGGCTTTTTATTTGTATCGAGAGTTTTAATCAATGAATGCTGTTTTAGTTAGCGCTTGAACATATTGCCCATGCCCTTGGCTGCCATACCACCGAGCATCTTGGCCATCTTGCCGCCTTTGAATTGTTTCATCATCGATTGCATTTGTTCGAATTGCGCCAAGACACGATTCACTTCTTGTACTTGTACGCCTGCACCTGCTGCGATGCGACGTTTTCTGCTTGCTTTGAGAAGTTCAGGCTTCCTTCTTTCTTCTGGCGTCATGCTGTCGATGATGCCTTGCGTGCGGGTCACTTGTTTATCGGCAGCACTCATGTCTTGTTTGGCTGCTGCTTGAGCAAACTTTGCAGGTAATTTGTCAATCATGCTGCCCAATCCACCCATTTGGCGCATTTGACTGATTTGCATACGAAAATCATTTAGATCAAATCCGCCTTTTTTGACCTTGTCAGCTAATTTTTGGGCTTGGTCAAAATCAACATTCTTTTGCGCTTGTTCAATCAATGCCAGAATGTCGCCCATGCCAAGAATACGGCTGGCCATTCTGTCTGCGTCGAACGGTTCAAGACCATCGAGCTTTTCAGCCACACCAGCAAACTTGATTGGAACGCCGGTGATGTGTTGCACTGAGAGTGCCGCACCACCGCGTGCATCACCATCCAGCTTGGTCAGAATCACGCCCGTTAATGGAAGTGCTTCATTGAATGCTTTGGCAGTGTTCACAGCATCTTGACCCAACATCGCGTCGACCACAAACAGTGTTTCGATCGGATTCAAGATTTGATGCAAGCCACTGATCTCTTGCATCATCATTTCATCAATGCCTAAGCGACCGGCAGTGTCGACAATCAATACGTCATGGTAATGTCGTTTTGCCCAGTCCAAAGCGTCGCGCGCAATATCTTTGGGCTTTTGGTTTTCATCGCTTGGGAAGAAATCTGCGCCAGCTTGCTCGCTGACCATTTGCAATTGTTTGATGGCCGCTGGACGGTAAACGTCGCAAGACACAGTCAACACTTTTTTCTTTTGTGTGTCTTTGAGCCATTTGGCTAATTTGCCAGCTGAAGTTGTTTTACCGGCACCTTGCAGACCTGCCATCAAAATAATGGCTGGTGGTTGCGCGGCTAAATTTAGTCGGCCAGCACTGGAATTGCCCATGATGGCGGTGAGTTCTTTTTGAACAACACCCACCAATGCTTGACCAGGGCTTAAACTATCAAGAACCTCAACGCCTAGGGCTTTTTGTTTGATGTTATTGATGAGCTCTTTGACAACGGGCAATGCAACGTCAGCCTCTAATAGGGCTAAGCGTACCTCGCGAAGCATTTCGGCGGTGTTTTCTTCGGTCAGTCTGGCCTGACCTCGCATGGTTTTAACCACACGACTTAAACGATCTGTTAGATTTTGAAACATATGAGCATTAAACTGTAGATATGAACATTTTAGGTCACCCCAGCTTCGCATGGATACCCAGCGCTTTATATTTCTTGTTTTTTTTACGAGAAATCAGGGTTTACTCGCAAAATTCTGAAAAGAATCAAGACACTCCAGTGGTGTCGAGTCTTTCTCAATGGCTTTTATTACCACTTATAATTCTGCATGGCATCACTCTGCATGAATCTATATTCACGCAACAAGGCTTCATTTTTGGTTTTGCCCAAGCCCTATCAACCATGGCATGGATTGGGGTCACATTTTTTTGGTTTGAAAGTTGGTATCTGCCGATCAAGGGCTTAAGAGCGATTATTTTGTTGGCAGCTTGTGTCACAGCGATTTTGCCGCTCATTTTTTCTGGATCATTACTGTCAGCTCGCTCCATTGACGATCCTTGGTTTAGAGCTCACTTCATCGTAGCAAATGTGGCCTATGGTTTGCTCAGCTTGGCAGCTTTACATGCTATTTTGATGCACTGGCAAGATCGTCATTTGCACATGCCAACACATGACAAGTCCAATAGTTTTTTTGCTAAGTGGGGCAATCGTTTGCCACCACTGATGAGCATGGAAAGCATTCTTTTCAGAATCATCACGGTTGGATTTGCTTTGTTAACCCTCACGGTTTTCTCCGGATTATTTTTCAGCCAAGCATTGTTTGGTCGTGCCTTATTTTGGGATCACAAAACAATTTTTGGATTCCTATCATGGCTGATGTTTGCTGGATTGTTGATCGCACGCTGGCGCGTTGGCTTACGCGGCTTGACGGCCGTGCGTTGGGTATTGGGATCATTTGCTGTTCTGCTGATGGCTTACGTGGGTAGTCGCTTCGTTTTAGAGGTGTTGATTCAACGATGAAGTGGTTACTCTTCACCCTGATTCTGACGGGTCTGATCATTTGGTGGCGTTATGCGCAAATCTCTCAAAACAAACGATCAAGCGCCAAGCCGCCACCAAAGACTCCATCCGAAGCTTCATCAGCCAAACCAGCTGAACCGAAAAGCATGGCGCAGTGTCCTCATTGTGGTTTGAGGTTTCCACAAGGCGAGGGTGTGGGCGCCTATTGTTCTCAAGAGCATCGGTCCGCTATTGACCCTAAAGGTTGGTGGGGGGAGGCTGAGTGGATCAAATCACCGAACTATGATTCACGACCAGAAGGGTTGCCTGTTGAGTTGGTGCTGATACATCACATCAGTTTGCCGCCAGGTCAATTTGGTGGCAATCACATCGCTGAGTTTTTTCAAAACAAATTAGATTCCAAGGCGCATCCCTATTTTGCAGAAATTGCTGATCGACAAGTGTCGAGCCATTTCTTGATTAAGCGTGATGGTCATGTGCAGCAATTTGTATCAACTTTGAATCGGGCTTGGCATGCAGGCGTTTCTGATTATTTTGGACGTGAGCGTTGTAATGATTTTTCAATTGGTATTGAACTAGAGGGTTGTGATGATGTGCCTTTTGGACCAGCTCAGTACATAGCACTCAAAGAATTGGTCGCAGCTTTAACAAAAGCGCACCCCATATCTGCATTTGCCGGTCACAGTGATGTCGCTCCAGGCAGAAAAACTGATCCAGGGATTCATTTTGATTGGCAAAGATTTTCTAAAGACGCCGGCATCCCTAATAGACAACTTCCTTACGGCCTTGACAGCAGAAGTTAGTCTTTTCAATTAAGTTTTGACTCACTGGGTTAGTAAGCGCTAACAATTCCAATTTTTATTCAAAAAAGCCCTAAAACGGTGCCAAAAAGTCATCAAAAATAGGCCCAGATTAGGGATTTCGATAGGTATTTTTCACAAAAAATTCTTATCAAAATCATCACAAATACCCTATACTTAGTACCGTTGTCGCAGAAAAAACACTAAATGTAGTGTTCCTTGTAGCGAATAGCCGTTGAAAAAATCAAAAAATAGACTTTTTACCCAATTAATACATATATATAGATACAGGAGTTCGAATGACCTACTTAGATCCACAAGTTTCTGGCCAAGTATCCAATCCATTTTCTGGCCAATCATCTGGTCAGGTTAATCAGAATCCATCAGATGGATTTGTGGCCGGTGGTGTCGGTGGTGCACAAGCAACTCAATTAACAGACTACAAAATCATTCGTCGTAATGGTTCAGTTGTAGCGTTTGAGCCATCAAAAATTGCAATTGCTGTGACTAAGGCTTTTTTAGCTGTCAATGGTGGTCAAGGTGCGGCATCTGCTCGAGTACGTGAGCAAGTTGAACAATTAACCCAAGTGGTTGTGCGTGCTTTATTGCGCAGCCGACCAAATGGTGGAACATTCCACATTGAAGATATCCAAGATCAAGTTGAATTGGCTTTGATGCGCAGCGGTGAGCACAATGTGGCCCGTGCTTATGTGCTTTATCGCGAAAAGCGCAATCAAGAGCGTGCAGCGCAAGTAGCAGCTCAGCCAGTAACTCCAATCGTTGATCACCCAGGCATCAACGTGAGTGACAATGGTGTGATCAAGCCATTGGACATGGTTGCATTACAAATGGTGATTCAGGCTGCTTGCGAAGGTTTAGGTAATGCCGTGAATGCAGAGCCAATCATCAAGGAAACCATCAAAGGTTTGTATGAAGGCGTTCCAATGGCTCAGGTGTATGACTCAGCTATTTTGGCGTCACGCACATGGATTGAAAACGATCCAGCCTATAGCCAGGTGACCGCTCGTATTTTGATGCACACCATCCGTAAAGAAATTTTAGGCCGTGAAGTACCGCAAGGTGCCATGGCTGCTGAATACATCAGCTACTTCCCACAATTTATCAAGCAAGGCGTGGATGCAGAGTTGCTAGACAAGCGTTTATTGACTTATGACTTGGTCAAGTTAGGCGCTGCTCTAAAAGCTGATCGTGATTTGCAGTTCAACTATTTGGGCTTGCAGACTTTGTATGATCGTTATTTCTTGCACATTGAAGATCACCGCATTGAAATGCCTCAGGCATTCTTCATGCGCGTGGCGATGGGCTTGGCCTTGAATGAAGTGAATCGTGAAGACCGTGCAATTGAGTTCTATGAAATCTTGTCAACATTTGATTTCATGTCCAGCACCCCAACATTGTTCAACTCAGCAACATTGCGCTCACAGTTGTCTAGCTGCTACCTCACAACGATTCCGGATGACTTGGATGGTATTTACGAAGGTTTGAAAGAAAACGCTTTGTTATCTAAGTTTGCCGGTGGTTTGGGTAACGATTGGACCAATGTGCGTTCTTTGGGCAGTCATATCAAAGGAACCAACGGTAAATCTCAAGGCGTTGTGCCGTTCTTGAAAGTAGTGAACGACACAGCTGTTGCGGTGAACCAAGGTGGTAAGCGCAAGGGCGCTGTTTGCGCATACTTGGAAACTTGGCACTTAGACGTGGAAGAATTTTTAGAGTTGCGTAAGAACACTGGTGATGA
>JAGVCB010000029.1 GCA_020059445.1 Polynucleobacter sp.
CTCTTCCGATCTCAGAACGGTGAACGTCAAAGCGGATTGGCATATTGATTTTGAAGCAACAGATCGTGATGGCATATCACTCTCCAAAAGAGCCAGGGCAACCGATCCTGTCATCGGCATCAAAGGTCGCTCAAGAATCCAATCAACGGATTGGTACATTCCCTTTTATTTTGATATGGGCGGCCAAGGCGGTAGGACTGATATGACGTGGCAAGCGCTGATTGGTATTGGTAAAGCCTACCCATGGGGAGATGTCATGATTGGTTACCGAGCCCTCTATTACGATATGAAAGCAGGTGAGCCTTTACAAAAAACCAAGTTCGGTGGCTTTAGCTTTGGCGTGGGCTTTAATTTCTAAACAACAATGACTTTGCGCCATCACAGCCTCATCCTTACAAGCTTAAAAGCCCTCATCATATTTGGAGCAGCTCACGCCTGTTTTGCAAGTGCACAAACAGTGTTGAGCTTCACAGAGGACCTGCAGAAAAAAGCAAATTCCATGATGTTGATCATGGGATACTCCTTAACACCTGATGTCACTACAGGCTCTCTGTCTATCACCGATAAATCTACCAACAATCCTGCGCTAAAAATGATTTCTTTTGGTGGTGGTGACCTGATCAGTAAAGATATCCCGCTTTATTTTGAAGGAACTGTGGCGATTAATCGGTATGACCCCTCCTTTAACGCCGGTACAGCTGATTCACCAATACTCCTCCCTGTTCGCTGGAACAGCATTTCTGGAACTGGTGGTATTGGCTGGGACTTTAATGTCACCAAAGAATTACGTTTTCGCCCCATATTTAACTTAACCCTGGGTCACCTCGAAAGTGATGCATCCATCTTTAATCGTGCACTAGAAGATCGCACCGGTAAAAATTTTGATTTTTTGAATCGAGGTCGTATGAATGTGTACGGTGCTGGCGGTTCGCTGATGCTGGATTATGAGGACTACAAGCCCGAGCGAGAAATTGATGTTGAAGCTCGCTTCACGTACATCCCATTGAACAGCTTTGATAGCTCAGCAGCAGTCAGAGGACACTCTGATTCGCAAAGCATGAGTTTGTGGACACGCAGTCGAACCCCCACATCTATGAGATTTTTTGATATCCCAATTCGCCACGTACTTGAATTAGCTCATACCCAGTTTTTAGGAGATATGCGTGGATCATTGGGTTTTAACTCACTCACATCTCTGGGCACAGGGATTGAATTGGACCGCCGAGAATCAGACCCTATCCTGACCAGAATTCGCTTGATGTTCAGGTTTCAATTTGGTCAAAATGTCAAAGGTACTTCAATCGGTATAGCCGCCAGTTTCTAATGCCTGCTATCCAGGTAGGCCCTTTATTCACTGATGTCATAGTTGTGTAAAAATAGCTTCATTATTTAGGATCTTTCATCAGGTTCTCAACATTTTTAGCGAATTCATGACATTCACTTTGATCTTTCTTTTGGGCTTAGCCCTCAGTGTTGCAACTCGTTACTACTTGGCATCTCGCCATATGCGTCACATTGCATTGCATCGTAATCAAGTTCCAGCTGAATTTGCCAGCAAAGTAACACTCGCCGATCACCAGAAAGCCGCTGACTACACGGTGACGAAATTACGTCTTGGTTTATTCGAAATAGCTTTATCAGTGGCTATTTTGATTGGATTCACTCTGCTAGGCGGCCTTCAACTTCTACACGACTTTACTTTGGATTTATTGGGACCCGGAGTTCAACAGCAAATCGCTTTATTGGTCTCTATCAGTTTGATCACAGGCATCATTGATTTGCCATTTTCTTGGCATCGTCAGTTTGGTATTGAAGAGAAATTCGGCTTCAATCGAATGACACCGGCTTTATTTTTTATTGATATGCTCAAGGGCGTTTTATTGGGTCTTGCTATCGGCTTGCCTCTCTTGTGGGTGGTCCTAACCTTGATGACAGAAGCAGGACAGTATTGGTGGGTCTGGACTTGGTTTGTGTGGATGGGCTTTAATGGATTGTTACTTTGGTTATTTCCCACTTTCATTGCACCTCTCTTCAATAAATTTAAACCACTCGAAGACGGTCCTTTGAAAGATCGGATCGAAGGTTTACTGAAGCGCTGCGACTTCACCAGCCAAGGTCTTTTCATCATGGACGGCAGTAAGCGCAGCGCTCATGGCAACGCTTATTTCACGGGCATGGGCAAGGCCAAACGGATTGTATTTTTTGATACTTTGATTGAGCGCTTGAACCCACAAGAAATCGAAGCCGTCTTGGCTCATGAATTAGGACACTTCAAACGCCAACACATCCGTAAACGTTTGATTCAATCGTTTGCTTTGAGTTTTTTGGTGCTCGCATTATTGGGCTGGATCTCAACCAAGGCTTGGTTCTATTTAAGCTTGGGTATCACACCAGATTTGAACGGTTATAACGCTGGCTTGGCATTGGCATTGTTTAGTTTGGTGTTGCCTGTGTTTGGTTTCTTTTTAACACCGATTAACAGTATGGGCTCTCGCAAACACGAATATGAGGCCGATGCTTTTGCTGCAGAGAAATCTTCAGCCAATGATCTGATCACTGCTTTGGTGAAGTTGTATCAAGACAATGCAGCAACACTCACGCCTGATCAGCTGTATTCAAAGTTTTATGACTCTCATCCGCCGGCACCTCTGCGCATTGCTCATTTACAAAGTATGGCAGGTAAGATAGCTTGATGAAGTCATTCAAAGCACTCCTCGTTGCCTCCTATGGTCGACATTATTTGGCCAGAGCAATTGAAGGTGAATTAGACATCAGTCCACAGGCTTTGTATCAAGTAACTTCACGTGGCAAGCAACATTTGGGTGCCGTTGGCGATATCTTGGAAGTTCAAGAAACCGGCCCCGAGCAAGCGGTGATTGAAAAAATTGTTGAGCGTAAGAACCTCTTGTATCGCTCAGATGCCTATAAAAGCAAATCGATTGCCAGTAATGTTGATCAAATTCTGATCATGCTTGCCACTGAGCCAGGCTTTTCCCCAGACCTCTTGGGTCGAGCAGTGATCGCTGCTGAAACAGCGGGCATCATCCCCAGAATCATTCTTAATAAATGTGATCTGCCCAATAAATTGCCTGCTGCTCGCAAGATGCTGGAGCCGTATATTGCAATGGGTTACCCCGTTCATGAAATGTCCGTCAAGCACGATCCCGCCTCAGTAGAGGCTTTGCTACCCCATGTTCAGGGCCGCGTATCAGTGTTGGTTGGTCAATCAGGCATGGGCAAGTCCACACTACTGAATGCTTTGATTCCTGATGCGGCTGCTCAAACGCAAGAACACTCCAAGAAATTAGACAGTGGCAAGCACACCACGACTGCATGTCGTTATTACGATTTACCTGCTAGCCAACAAAATATTTCTGCCAGCTCTTCTACCAACTCTTTTACTGGCGCGTTGATAGATTCACCAGGGTTTCAAGAATTTGGTTTAGCTCACCTCTCGGAGAGCGAGCTGCAACATGCTTTTATTGAATTCAGGCCCTTGTTAGGAAAATGCAAGTTTCATAACTGCAGCCATGGTGATGAACCAGGCTGCGTTGTCAGAGCTGCTGTGGATACTGGGACGATTTCAGCGCAGCGTGTGGAATTATTTCGTCAGTTGCGACATGAATCCCATAACGCAGATACTATCCAAGCCAAACTGAAATAGTCATCAAAGCAATCAGCGTTAGCCAGAGAATCACTGCGCGCCAAACCAAGCCAACTGCAGAACGCAGACTGCGCAAAGATGCCTCGACACCTATATCGTAAACAGGTGGCTCGCCTGATTCAGCCATGCGCAAAGCTTCATCACTGTCCGGCTCAGGCAATGGTGCACCCAAACGAACACCCAATGCACCGGCGCCCGCCGCCAAAATAATGGCCTCAAGTTCATTGCTCCATTTGCGCAAATGAAAGCGCCAACCGTAAATTGCATCTTCAAAATTACCGACAATGGCAAAGCCAATTGCAGTTAAACGCACAGGAATCCAATCAATGATCTGGAACAAACTTCTGGCCGCACTGGCCAAAGAACTACTTGCTTGCGCAGGCCAACGTTGTGCAGCTGTTTCACTCAAGCGATACATAACAACCCCCGCAGGGCCAAAAGGCAACATGAACCAAAAGATCGGGCCAAATACATGACGGTGCGAACCAATGATGGCCTGCTCAAGAGTCAAACGAATCACTTCAGACTCACTCATGGTTTCAGTGTTAACACCTGCGCCCTGCCACTCAGCCAGCAGTTGTCGCGCAGTATCTAGATCACGCTCAAGCAAGGCTTCATGAATCGCAGTGAATGGATGACTGAATTGTCTGAATCCTAAAAATAAATAAATAATCAGCACATTCCAAAGGAAGGCTAACATTGGTTGAGTAGCGAGCAAAAAAATATGGACAGCCAAGACAAGAATGACCGGAGGAATGAGAGCAGCCAAACAAGCCAATCTACCACTGCGCTCCGCACCAGTGTCGATATTTTTGACGATGAAATCTAACCAGCCGTGAGTAATGCGATGAACCCAGTGGTTTTTTTCAACTGGCTTATATTGCTCCGCAATCAGAGCGAAGAGGAGTGAGAAGAAAGTCATGCTTTTAAAAAGTGATAAAGATTCCGTAGCATACCCGCAGTTGCTCCCCAAATGAACTTATTTTCAAAAGGCATGGCATAAAAACGACGATAACCCTGAGGGCTTTGCCACATTCTTTGTTCATGATGATGGGGGTTCATCAAATAGGCCATAGGCACTTCAAAAATATCAGCCACCTCAAAGTCATCTGGCTGATAGGCATGCCCAGCATCCACCAAGCTCACCACAGGAGTCACTTGATAACCCGTGATGGTCAAGTAATGTGGCAATGAGCCAAGCACTTCAACCCTATTGGATGGCAAGCCAATCTCTTCTTTGGCTTCTCTCAAAGCTGTATCGATTGCTGAAGTGTCCTGTGGATCAGTGCGCCCTCCAGGAAAACTGATTTGCCCTGGATGATCATGCAAATGCGCTGTTCTTTGTGTGAGAAGAATTTTCAATTCATTCTCATACATGATCAAGGGAATCAATACCGCAGCAGGTGTTAGCTCATTTCCACGACCTGCTCTGAAGGATCCTTCTTTAGCCAGAGCTGCTCGGTTTTCATCAGTGACTTCAGCCTGCCAATCCTTCTCCTGAGTAAATCTAAGGCGCAAGCCATCAGGCGTCAATAAACCCTGCTCAATGGCAGGCATATGACTATCGCGTGCAACGATTGGCACCTCTCTTGGATCGAAAATAGACTGAGAAGCGCCCAAGTCTTTAGGCAAAGGATCAGTTGAACGTGTCATGAGTTCTAGTTTATCTGAAGCTCAGTACTTTTTGAGGAGCCAAAAAGCACAAAGGCAGCCTAAGCTGCCTTTGCATAAAAAATTGAAACTGATTACTCAGCAACAACTTCTTTTGTGCGAGCTTGTAGCTTCTCTTTGATACGTGCTGATTTACCAGAACGATCACGCAAGTAGTACAACTTAGCACGACGTACATCACC
>JAGVCB010000067.1 GCA_020059445.1 Polynucleobacter sp.
ATAAGCCTCATGAATCGTTTCCATGATTTCTAACAAATCATCTCGGACATCATCGTAAAAATCTGACGTAATTTCTTGATCAATCCGCTCAACACCAAAACGCTTGCATAAGCGAACGATGTCAGCGAATCTCAATCTTTTTAAAACTTTCATGATCAAGACTTCATCTGGCAAATGCCCTGGGTTTGACCAATCATAGGGATAGTCAAATTTATCCGATATCTTATAAATTCCAGCGTCTTCTTTAACCAAGACAGGCAACTGACTAAGCACTTGTTGATTACTTGTAGTAATCAAAGAATCAATACTCACTCCTAGGTAAGTCATCACATTGATGAGTAAATGGCTGCCAACATTTTTTCCAAGTTCTAAATCTGCCAATGTTTGCCTACGCACGCCCATCTTCTGAGCCAACTCATCTTGAGTTAAACCCATGGCTTTACGTTTTTCACGTAAAACACCGCCTATTTGCTCAGCTTTTTGTGTAATTTTACTCATAATGTTCTATTTATAGAACATAAATGGGGATATTTCAAGGTAATTTTCTATTTTTAGCCGAAAATGTTTGTTATTTATAACATAAATGACCTATTGAAAATCACTTACTAATTCATTCGTTCCAAGATGAAATCGATCCTTGCTGGAAAATTCACCCTGGCCTTGCTGCAGTATTTCACCTTGTCATAACACTTAGGGGCTGGCAAAGCAGATGCCAATGATGCAGATTCCTCAACACTGAGTTGATGTGGTTTCACCGCAAAATAATGTTGTGAGGCGGCTGCAATACCAAACACCCCCTCACCCCACTCAACACTGTTGAGATAAATCTCAAAAATACGATCTTTGGATAAAACCAATTCCAACATACCCGTGATGATGAACTCCTGCCCTTTGCGCACATAATTTTTCTCGCCAGACAAGAATAAATTTTTTGCCAGCTGCTGCGTGATGGTTGAGCCACCTCTTAGATGTTTGTTATTTTTTTGATTTCTATCCCAAGCATCTTTCATCGCTTGTGGCTCAAACCCTGGATGGCGATAAAAATCACTGTCCTCACTGATGGTGATTGCGCGCTTTAAATGCTTGGGTATTTTTTGAAAATCAATCCACTCTCGTTTGATGTCGCAAGAATGAATATAAGGAATGCTCCAGCCACACAAACGATGACGTTCAGCCAATTGAAAAGCAGTCACACTGGGATTGAACCATTGCCAAGCAAGGATCTGTAATAAGAAAAAAACTTGTAAAGCAAGAATGCTAGAAATAAAAACGGTGATGAAATAACGCAAGTATTTCATTGAATTAATAACTGGCTCTCACAGCAGCGATCGCGCCATTGATATCCAAGGGAGTCTTTTGCAGATCCAATTTGCGCCAAGTTTCAAATGCAAGGGCCGCTTGCTCAACCAACATGCCCAAGCCATCAACCGCAGTAATACCAAGGGCTTTGGCATCTTGCATGAAAGATGTTTCTTTACCGTAGACCATGTCATAAGCCAAAGTATCAGAATGAATGATCGCCTGCAAAACATCTTTGGAGATTGGTGATGCATCACTCAAGCCTGTAGCAGTTGCATTGATGATCAAATCATATGAGCCATTATTAAGCTCAGCCAAAGACACTGCCTTCAAATTCATTTGGGCTTTAGTTGCCACCCCTGAAAATTGTTGAACCAAGGCTGTTGCTTTTTCATGGGTGCGATTAGCAATGCTGATGCTTGCAACACCAGCGCCGATCAAAGGCTCGATGACCCCTTGAGCCGCACCACCAGCGCCCAAGAGCAAGACATGGATACCGCTCAAGGATGCGCCACGCTCCTTGAATAAGCGTCGCAAGTCTCGCGTTAGACCTTCGCCATCAGAGTTATCACACCACCATTGACCATTTTCCACCCACAACATATTTGCAGCTTGTGCAGACTGTGCGCGGGGCGCTCTATGTTGAGCTAACTTATAAGCCTCTAGTTTGAACGGGATAGTGACATTCAGCCCCTTGCCCCCACACTCAAAAAACTCCAAGGTTGTTTTTTTAAAGTCATTGAGATCTGAAAAAATACGGCCGTAATGGATCGCTTGATTGGTTTGCTTGGCAAAAACCTCATGAATCAAGGGTGACTTGCTGTGCGCAATAGGATTCCCAATCACCGCGTAGACATCTTTACCGGGGTAATCTTTGGGGTTCACTTGATCAGTCATTGCTTGGCTCATGGTATTCATCTATTTGAATCAGTGTATCAATTTTTCAAATCTAACTTTAGTTCACCGCCATCTCTGGTGAAGTCAAAGGTTGACACCCAATCTAAAACATCAATTTGCTGTCTCATCGCATCTGTGAAACGCCCAAAAGGCGCGGCGGAACGAATGATGGCAATCGCTTGACGATCCAATTCTTGATTGCCAGAAGACTTCATCACTGTGACACCTTCTTTACTGAGTCTGCCGCGCTGATCAACACTGACCATCAATACCAAACTTCCGTACAAAGCTCTACCTCCAACCCTTGGGAAGTGAGTCGTACCGTGCGCCTCAATTTGACGACGCATGGCATCGTAATACTGCGCAAACACCACTGACTTGGCACTGGTCGCCGTTACTGCAGCACGCCTTGGTTGCTGACCTTGTTTTTGCAAACGTTTTGCCAGCTCCGCTTCCAGTGGATTTGCTTCTGATGTGGCCAAAGAGCTCTTACCTTGCGAGGTACTGGCTTGATTTTCTCGTCCAGCATTGATTTGCGACAGAAGATGCTTTTGATCTGCCTGCATCTTTTCCAACTGCTCAGCCAGCTTTGGATCCGCGCGGCGCAACGCACTCGCCTGCCCATCTGTTAGCTCACCACCACCGTTCAAATTAACTTGAGCCAGTCTCTTTGGATTAATCGGTGCCGTTGGACTGCTGGCATTCACCAACACCACACTCAGTGGTGTTTTTAAACGTCGTTCTTGCTCGGACTCAGCGTGCCATTTGAACGCCAACAGAATTGCATGCAATACGAATGAAGCAAGCAAGGCATAAACAATTGGCTTTTTCCAATCTTGCCAATCGATATTAAAAAGCTTATTCAGCGGTACTTGGCTTGACATCATTTTCAGGAACCATCACCACTGAATCAGCATCTTGAGCATGGTCTGAATCTTCAAATTCATCTAATTCATCTAATGCTTCCAACTCTTGATTTTCAATTGAGTCAGCTTGCAATAAACCCAAATAACGCACACTTGCTACAAGCGCTAAGAAATCAATATCCACCACTTCAACTTCAGCTCTAGCACCTCTGGCTTGTTCTGCCAATTCTGGAACACTCAAACGCAAAGGAATTTCTTCAACTCGCGCCTGGCCTTCTTTGAGATGTCTCACAACACCCCTCCAAGGTAAACCCTGTTGTTTTAAATACTGCAAACACCAATAATTTTCCATTTGATTTTGATGCTCACCATATGAGGCATACGTACCATCAAAATCTGCGGCAATCGCCATCAAATCAGCATCCTTCGGCTTGAAGGGTGCCACTAACTTAGCGGTCACACCATGTTGCGCCATGGCAATCAATTGCCACTGATTGACCAAATCAACATAGCGTCTTAACGGTGAGGTGCACCAAGCATAGTTTTCTACACCCAAGCCCTCATGAGGTCCAGGCATTGTTTGCATGCGTGTGCGATGAGGGCCCCAACCCTTTTGCGCACGATAAATTCCAGG
>JAGVCB010000158.1 GCA_020059445.1 Polynucleobacter sp.
CACTTGAAGTGCATCAAAGATTTGATATAAGGCGATGAATAATAAAAGTGGTATTGCCATTGTTCGAACATCGGCAGATGGAGCGTATAAGTCGAGCAGGGGATATCTAAAAATCCAAACCAAGACTCCCACCAAAACACACAGAGTTGTTGTAAAGACCAATGATGACCATCCAATCTCTTTCGCCAAAGTGGGTTTATCTGCACCAAGTGATTGAGCCACCAAAGTAGATGTGGCAATCGATAGTGATAAAGGTAGCATGTATAAAACCGTGCCCAAGTTGGCCACAATTTGATGGCCCGCCAAGGGAACAGTACCAAGCTTAGCAATGAACAAGGCCATGAAGGCGAATGATGTCACCTCAATCAGGTAACTTAAACCAATCGGTAAACCCAATTTAAGCAATGTGGAAATTCTGTGTAGACTTGGTTTACTGAACTTTTCATACACGCTGAATACTTGATAAAACTTGCCACGATAAACAATTGCCAACATCGTTAATAACCAAAGCCAATTAATGATCACAGTGGCTAAAGCGCAGCCTGGTCCACCCATGGCATCCACACCTAAGCCACCATAAATTAACCAAGCATTGAGAGGAATTTTTAAAAATAAGCCACCAATTTGTAACCAGGTGACCATCGCTGGTTTAGAGATGGCATTGTGAAACGCCACCAACACTCGCATCGCTAAGCTTGCTGGCAAACCCCAAGCAACAATTTGTAAATACAAAATTGCTTTTGCTTCTACCTCTGGACTGGCATTGGCGATTGATAAAAATACACCTGGGTTCATCAAGATCAACATGCCAAAAATACTCAGGCCAAGTGAGAGCCACCAACCTTGACGTACTTCCTCGCCAATCTCAGAAAGCCGTTTGGCACCAAATAACTGACCTGCAATCGGAGCAAGGGCTGAAATAACGCCCGTCAAGCCAACATAAATACTGATAAAAATAGAGCCTGCCATTGCAAGCGCAGCCAAGTCATCAGTCGAGTATCTGGCTACCATGGCGGTATCCATCACGCCAAAGGCAATCACAGCCAATTGGCCAACCAATAAGGGGCCAGCTAAAGAGAGTAGGCGGGGAATGTCTCGCTTGAGATTACTGAGCATGACTCAGTACTTTATAGAGCCTTAGTCTTTCGTTGCGATCGCTCACACGACGATCTTCCCAAATCAACTCAAGGCTCTTATTCAATTGCTTTGCTTTTTTTCTGGCTTCACCAGGTTGATTACTGATCCATAGATCACAATTGACATCATCTTTGAACTTCAGTTTTGTGAAGTAAACGAATGAGGCCAGCTGCCCATCACCAAGATGAGTCGAGTTAATACAAACTGATTGTGATGGCACCACTCTCACCAAACGCTGCGCCACATCACGGTATGTTTTTGCGTAATTGATCGTGGGTAACCAAAGAGTCATCAGCAATACCCAGGTCAAAGTTGTTCCAGCGGCAGATATCACCACTGCGCGCCAAATCACTTTTGGAGCTCTAGATGTTCGCCACTTAACTACGCTCACCCACAAGGCTGTGACCACGATGGCTGCAATCAATGCCAACCAACTGAACTCTGGAACAAAGCCAGGAACTTTTTTGGCGATGTTTCTTGCTAGGCCGGCGGGTAAGTTCGTGGTCATCGCAAACCACATCACCCAAATAAATGAGCCAAGCATAGTAAAGGTGAGTAAAGCAAACCAATCAATGAAGCTGATCACGCTGCGTTTAATGATAGGTAGACTGAAGCATGCCCAAATCACGAAAGGTGGAATGATCAATAACAAAGATTGCTCATTCAGCATCGGCAAATGTGTTTGATAAACCAAAACTGCAATCACAATGCCCAGTGGTAATGCCATGTTTGGATTGCGAATGCCACCCAAAGGGTTGTTGGCACCTTTGCGCCAGAACCAAATGCTCCATAAAGCCAAAGGCCAGACAGGCCAAGCATACAGCGGTAAATTTCTGGCTAAAAAGCCCAATGACTTACCAGAAACAAATGGTTGAATGGCATCGTTGCTCCACCAAGCTTGCCAAGCAGTTTGCATTTGAGTGGTGCTTAAATCAGACATCCACCATAAGAGTGGCCAAACACTGATGCCCAATAATGCAATCAACCAAGTACTGGCCAGCCATTTTGGATGAGGTTTGACCTCGCAAATAATCAAAGAAATGATCAAGCCAATAAAAATTAAAACAAATAACCAAAGTGATGCAGACAAGGCAATCACAGCTAAACCAAGACCTGTCCATGCACCACCTTGCAGAGGTTTATCTAAACCTCTGACCATGCCGTAAATAACCGTAGAGATACCCAATAATTGAGCAAGAGCAGGGGTGGTTTCATGGGCACGCATGGCTAAGCCAATGCAGGCCAAGAAAATCATGAGGGCACTGTCAGCCAGGGTTCTGCCATAGTCTCTTGGCTCTGGTTGTCCACCCAGAGCAAATGCCGTTGGTTGAACTTCAGGACGACGACCTAACAAATAGGAGGCGTGCCAAATGGCCATGCAGCTCAAGAAAAAGCATCCCGCTGAATAGAGTCCTGCAGCGTTTGTAGGTCCCATCACAGGACCAAATAAGCCAATCAAGCTGGCACCTAACCAATAGGGCAGAGGACCAGCTAGGATCTCAGTTCTGCCATCAATGTGAGGTAGTAACCAATCTAGCCATGAGCCATTGGCCAAGG
>JAGVCB010000083.1 GCA_020059445.1 Polynucleobacter sp.
ATTTGGTTTATTGTCGTTTTCAAAGAATGCGTGGCGGTGTGTCTCCTGAGGAATACGATGAGGAGATTCAGTTTGTTAAAAATGAATTACTCAAAGAGTCAAAAACTGCCAATGGTGCATTTTGGCAAGAGTACTTGAATAACTTTTCTGTAGATTTAAAAGATACCCTGTGACACGAGTCATTGTTGAATCCTTGAACCTTGAAGCGCAAGGTGTTGCTAGACCATTGGATGAAAATGGAGCGCCTGATAAGGTCGTTTTCATTGATGGCGCATTGCCAAGAGAAGATGTTGAGTTTCAATCTTACAAAGTCAAAAGTAAATTTGAGTTAGCCAAGCTCACCCATATTTATAAAACCTCATCGAGTCGCGTCACACCAAAGTGTCCTTCTATTAATGAGTGTGGCGGTTGCTCGATGCAGCATCTAGATGCTCGAGCTCAACTGGCCATGAAGCAAAGAGTTCTGGAAGATAACTTGAAATATTTGGGGCGTGTGCGTCCAGAAGTTATTTTGCGACCGATATCTGGCCCAACTTGGGAGTATCGCTACCGTGGTCGTTTATCAATCTTCAAGATTCCTAAAGGTCGAGTGCTGGTGGGCTTTCATCAAAAAAAGGGCAGTCGTATCACCGACATGTTGTCCTGCGATATTTTGCCAATCCATGTGTCCAATTTATTACCCCGTTGGCGAGAATTGATTGCTCAACTATCAATTCCAGGTGAGCTGGCGCAACTTGAGTTTGCTATTGGTGAAGGTAAGATGCCAGGCTCTTTAACTACTGCTTTTGTTTTAAGACACTTGGAGCCATTGAGTAGTGAAGATCAGCAAATGCTGATTACTTTTGCACAAATGAATGACATTGATATGTGGTTACAGCCAGCCGGCCTTGATAGTGCTCATCCACTGCATCCTGCTGACAGTCATCTTTGCTACAGACTTCCAGAGTTTGATATTGAAATGCCATTCAAGCCAACTGACTTCACGCAGGTCAACCACCAAGTGAACAGGGTGTTGGTCAGTAAAGCCATTCAGCTGCTTGATCCTCAAGCATCAGAACGCGTGATTGATTTGTTTTGTGGCATTGGTAACTTCACATTACCCCTTGCTACAAGAGCAGCTGAAGTTTTTGGTATTGAGGGCAGTGATGGTTTAACCACAAGAGCCAAAGAGAATGCCATTCATAATCATTTGGGTGACCGAGTGAATTTTGCCTGCAGTAATTTATTTGAAGTGACGCCAGAAGTGATTCTTTCATGGGGTAAAGCTGATAAATGGTTGATTGATCCACCGCGCGACGGTGCAATGGCACTGGCTACGGCGCTGGGCATGATGGCTCAATCAGGCGATGCTGACGTCAAGGCTTATTTGCCTGAGCGCATCGTTTACGTTTCTTGCAATCCAGCCACTTTGGCCAGAGATGTGGGGATTTTTATGGGACAAGCAGGCTATCGATTGAAAGCGGCTGGCGTGATCAATATGTTTCCTCACACTTCTCACATTGAATCGATCGCTGTTTTTGAGCGTTGATTGTTTATTGTCTTGGTTGTTCCGAATCAGAAGCAATAAAAAAGGCCAGCATCGCTGGCCTTTCTCTTTTAGGAAGCTTGCGCGCTAATTACTCGCGATCGCCACCAAAAATACCTAACAAGGCTAGTAAATTACTGAATACGTTGTAGACGCTTAAGTAGATGCTCAATGTCGCTACGACGTAGTTTGTCTCACCGCCGTTAATCACGCGCTGCACATCCACCAAAATGAATGCTGAGAAGATTGCAATCGCTACAACACTGATTGTGAGCATCAAAGCAGGCATTTGAAGCCAGATGTTAGCCACTGAAGCAAGGATCAACAAAATCACGCCAATGAACAACCATTTACCAAGACCTTGCGACAAGTCTTTTTTAACGGTGCCAGCCAAGCTTGCCATACCGGCAAAAATCACGGCTGTGCCACCGAAGGCTGTCATGATCAAGCTTGCGCCATTACTAAATCCGAGGATTGAGCCAATCAAGCGTGAAAGCATCAGACCCATGAAGAATGTGAAACCTAGCAATAGAACAACGCCTAGACCAGAGTCTTTGTTCTTTTCAATTGCCCAGAAAAAACCGAATGCGATCGCAAAAAACGCGATCAAGCCAATGAAAGGGCTTCCAGCAAAGAGTGAAAATCCTGTCGCAACACCAATCCATGCACCTAAAACTGTAGGAATCATTGATAACGCTAGAAGCGCGTAGGTGTTACGTAACACCCGGTTGCGGACCTGAACGCTGGATGTAGCGCCGCTATTTCCAAAACCATAAGTGTTTAAATCGCTCATTGATACTCCTTTATGTGTAAACATGACTCGTCCACCACTGGACTCGTGTTTGAAGTATAGCCATTTCCTATGAATTTCAAGGGCGAATTCGATTGTTGATAAGAGAATAGGGGTGTTTTTATGCTTTTTTGCTGTTTTAGCCCTATTTTAGCCAGTTGATTTCAGGACTTTTCCTTAAAAATCAACGCTTTTAGCTATTTTTTACTCGGGAAATCCCTCATGAACACTGTATAATTTGGGGTTTTTAATCTATCAATCAACGGAGTTTATTCATGGCAATTGAGCGCACCCTTTCTATTATCAAACCTGATGCAGTGGCGAAGAACGTTATTGGTCAAATTTACGCTCGTTTTGAGTCTGCTGGCTTGAAAGTTGTTGCTGCCAAGATGGCCCATCTTTCACGTCAAGAAGCTGAGCAGTTCTATGGTGTTCACAAAGAGCGTCCTTTCTTCAAAGACTTGGTTGATTTCATGATTTCAGGCCCAGTGATGATTCAGGCTTTGCAAGGTGAGAACGCCATTGCTAAGAACCGCGAATTGATGGGTGCAACAGACCCTAAGAAGGCTGATAAAGGTACGATTCGTGCTGACTTTGCAGACAGCATTGATGCGAACGCCGTGCACGGTTCAGACGCTCCAGAAACAGCTGCGGTTGAAATTGCATTTTTCTTCCCAGGCATGCAAGTTTTTTCACGTTAATTCACCCCATTGATTGACTCACGTATTAACTTACTGAACTTTGATCCTGAGGGGATGAGCGATTACATCGCGTCCCTCCAGGAGAAACCGTTTCGTGCTCAACAGTTGATGCGCTGGGTTCATCAGCGCGGTGAGGCTGATATCGCTCAAATGAGTGATTTGGCCAAAACCTTCAGAGCTACGCTCGCTGAAAAAGCTTGCGTATCAGCTCTACCAGTTATCAGCGATCAGCAAGCAGCCGATGGCACCCGTAAATGGTTGCTAGATGTTGCTGATGGCAATGCAGTAGAAATGGTTTACATCCCTGAGGATGATCGCGGCACTTTGTGCATCTCGTCTCAGGCAGGCTGTGCGGTGAACTGTAGTTTTTGTTCTACAGGCAAGCAGGGCTTCTCAAGAAATCTCACCCTTGGTGAAATCATTGGCCAGCTTTGGATGGCCGAGCACACTTTGCGTAAAGAACCTGGCGCAATCAAACGAATCGATAGTTACGATGGCACGCCGCTTGATGAGCATGAAGGTCGAGTTATTTCCAATGTGGTGATGATGGGTATGGGTGAGCCTTTGCTCAACTATGAACCTGTGGTCGGTGCGATGCGTTTGATGTTGAGTGATAACGCTTATGGCTTATCTCGTCGCCGAGTGACTTTATCCACTTCAGGTGTTGTTCCCATGATGGATCGTTTGGCGAATGACTTACCTGTGGCATTGGCTGTTTCTTTGCATGCGCCCAATGACGCACTGCGCGATGAGCTGGTGCCTATCAATAAAAAATACCCGTTAAAAGAGTTGATGGCAGCTTGTATGCGTTACTTGCCGTTTGCTCCACGAGATTTTTTAACATTTGAATATTGCATGTTGGATGGCGTTAATGATTCTGATCAACATGCAAAAGAATTGGTTGATTTGCTCAAGAAAATACCGTGCAAATTAAATTTGATTCCGTTTAATCCTTTCCCTGATTCTGGCTTAAAGAAATCTAGTCCTGCGCGCGTGCAAGATTTTGCCAAGCGCCTTATGGATGCTGGAATCATTACCACTGTGCGTAAAACACGTGGTGACGATATCGCTGCAGCTTGCGGTCAATTGGCCGGCGATGTCAAAGACCGTACCAATGTGAAACAAAGAATGCAGGTGGTTAAGTTTGACAAAGGAGCCACTCGCTCATGAGTTCGAGTCCGACTTCACCATTAAAAAGAAGAGTTAGTCAACAGTCCAATATTGAATGGGCGGGTCAAGTCGTAACTGTGGGTGGTGATGCACCAGTGCGTGTCCAGTCAATGACAAATACTGATACTGCTGATGTGATTGCTACAGCGATTCAGGTGAAAGAACTAGCTAGGGCTGGCTCAGAAATTGTCCGCATCACGGTCGATACTCCAGCGGCGGCGGCTGCTGTTCCTGCGATTCGTGAGCAACTCGACAAAATGGATGTGTATGTTCCGCTGGTGGGTGACTTTCATTACAACGGCCACACACTTTTAAAAGATCATCCTGATTGTGCGCAAGCATTATCAAAGTACCGCATCAATCCAGGCAATGTGGGTCAAGGCGCCAAGCGAGATGTGCAGTTTTCACAAATGATTGAAATGGCTTGTCAGTACAAAAAGCCGATCCGCATTGGCGTGAATTGGGGCAGCCTTGATCAAGATTTGTTGGCAAAACTACTGGATCAAAATGCCGCGAGTTCAGCTCCTAAAGAGTTGAACCAAGTGATGGCTGAAGCTCTGATTCAATCTGCTTTGCAATCTGCGGCTAGAGCAGAAGAGTTAGGTTTGCCAGGCAATCAAATCACTTTGTCTTGCAAGGTAAGTAATGTTCAGGATTTGATTTCTGTTTACAGAGACCTTGCAGTGCGCTGTGATTATCCATTGCATTTGGGTCTGACTGAGGCAGGTATTGGAAGTAAAGGAATCGTTGCTTCAACTGCTGCGCTTGCAGTTTTGTTACAAGAGGGTATTGGTGACACCATTCGCATTTCTTTGACGCCTGAGCCAGGAGCCCCAAGAGAGAATGAAGTGATTGTCGCTCAAGAAATTTTGCAAACGATGGGCTTGCGTCATTTCACACCCATGGTGATTGCTTGCCCAGGTTGTGGTCGCACCACCAGCACTTATTTCCAAGAATTGGCCTCACGCATTCAATCCTACTTGCGTCATCAAATGCCCATTTGGAAGAAAAATCATCCAGGTGTTGAGTCGATGAATGTTGCAGTGATGGGCTGTATTGTGAATGGTCCAGGTGAGAGCAAGCATGCCAATATTGGTATTTCATTGCCAGGCACTGGAGAATCTCCAGCAGCTCCTGTGTTTGTGGATGGGGTCAAGGTTAAAACTTTGCGTGGTGACAAGATTGCAGAAGAGTTTCAATTAATTGTTGATGAATATGTCAAAAATACATATCAGAACAAAGTGAGTGGGTAAGAAGATGAGCCAAGAAAATAATCAAGAAAAAGGCCAAGAAAAACAAGTGAGCCAGAACAAGCAAAACAAAATCACTGGTGTTCGTGGAATGAATGACATGCTTCCAGCGGAAGCGCCAATCTGGACTCATTTAGAGCAATCTATTCAGAGTTTGGTGAAAGCTTATGGTTATCAACAAATCCGCACACCTATTGTTGAGCAAACAGCTCTTTTTAAACGTGGCATCGGAGAAGTGACTGACATTGTTGAAAAAGAAATGTACTCCTTTGAAGATGGTCTCAATGGTGAGCAGCTAACCCTTCGACCCGAGGGAACAGCAGCTGCAGTACGAGCTGTGATTGAGCACAACATGCTTTATGAAGGGCCAAAGCGTCTTTGGTACACAGGCCCGATGTTCAGGCATGAGCGTCCACAGCGTGGTCGTTACAGACAGTTCCACCAGTTAGGCATCGAAGCCCTTGGTTTTGCTGGTCCTGACATTGATGCTGAAATTATTTTGATGTGCCAGCGTTTATGGGATGACTTGGGTCTATCAGGCATTAAGTTGGAGTTGAACTCACTGGGTCAAGCCAATGAGCGTGCTGCGCATCGCGATGCTTTGGTGGAACATTTTAAAAAGCACGAAGCTGAGCTCGATGATGATTCAAAGCGACGCTTGGGAACAAATCCTTTGCGTATTCTTGATAGCAAGAATCCTGCGATGAAAGCCATTGTTGAATCTGCCCCTCAAATTTTGAGCTACCTGGGAGAAGAATCTCTCAAGCATTTCGAGGGCGTGCAAAAACTTCTGAAAGCCAATAATTTGCCATTCACCATCAATCCGCGTTTGGTCAGAGGTTTGGATTACTACAACTTGACTGTATTTGAATGGGTCACCACTGAGTTAGGTTCGCAAGGAACTGTGGCTGGTGGTGGTCGTTATGATCCTTTGATTGCTCAAATGGGTGGTAAACCTGCTCCAGCCTGTGGTTGGGCCATGGGCATGGAACGCGTGATTGAGTTGATGAAAGAGCAGGGCTTAACCAGCGATTTAGAGGCGGGATGCGATATCTATGTATTGCACCAGGCTGGTGAAACACTGGAGCCCGCTTTTATTTTGGCTGAACGTCTGCGCAGTGCTGGTCTCGAGGTCATATTACACAGCTCTCCAGATGGTGAGGCTGCCAGCTTTAAGTCACAAATGAAAAAAGCAGATGCCAGCGGTGCTGCATATGCGATTATTATTGGGCCTGATGAGCTAGCAGCTAATCAGATTCAGTTAAAAGATTTACGACGTGATGGACAGCAAATCACAGTCTCAATGGATAATTTGGTTGATGAAGTCATCAATCAATTAGTCAGCACTTCAGAATAAGAGAGTAACTATGCATTTCAATTTAGAAGAACAAGAACAATTGGCTGAGTTAAAGGCTTGGTGGAAACAATACGGCAAGTGGTTGATTGCGATATTGGCCCTTATTTTGTTGTCTTACTCCTCATTCACTGCTTGGAATTGGTGGCAAAACCGGTCCTCTCTTGCTGCAAGCAAACTTTATGACACTTTATTGGTCTCTGCTCAAAAGCAAGATGTGCCAGGAGTTCTAAGGGCTTCGAAGGATTTGCAGGAGCAATATTCTTCAACCAGTTATGCCGGTATGGCTGGATTGGTTGCTGCTCAAGTGGCTAATAGTTCAGGTGATATGGGTGCAGCTGAGCAACTGTTGCGATGGACGATGTCTGAAGCTTCTTCAGATGCTCACCGTGATGTTGCTAGAGCGCGCTTGGTTTCTTTGTTGATTGATAAGCCTGACTTCGCTGATGCTGAAAAAGTGGCCAGTGGTTCGGTATCAACAGCTTTTGAGCCGTTATTACTTGAGAGACGTGGCGATGTTCAGTTGGCTCAACAGAAAACGGTTGAGGCTCGGCAGTTTTATCAGCAAGCTTGGGATAAGTTGGCCAAGAATCCTGATGTTACGGATGAGGCAAAACGTTTATTGAAAGTTAAATTAGATGCTGTTGGAGGTCGTTAATGACTAAATCTCTATCTAAACTTGCATGGGCTTTTTTAGTCATCAGTTTTTTGGCCTCATGCTCTAGTGTTAAAAAGCGTGAGCCTGCTTCATTGACGAAAGTTGATGACAAAATTTCTGTTGCCTCCGTTTGGTCTACAAGCGTTGGTAAATCTGACACCTTTGTGATGAGACCAGTTTTGGCTGGAGATTATTTATATACCTCAGCTGGTAATGGTTTGATTTCAAAAATTGAAGTTCTGACTGGTAAAGCTGCGTGGCAAGTAAATGCGCCTTCAGAGATTTCATCTGGCCCTGGAAGTGACGGTAATGTTGTTGTGGTTGGTTCTACTAAAGGCCTTGTTTACGCCTACGATTCAACTGGTCAAAAAATTTGGGAAGAAAAAGTTGGCGGCGAAGTATTGACTGAGCCGCTTGTGTTGGGTGGTGTTGCGGTGATTCGTACCATTGATAATCGCTTCATTGGCTTGGACGCTAAAACAGGCAAGCGCCGCTGGTCTTATGTGCGTCCGCAAACAGCTTTGGCACTCAGAAATAGTTTCCCCATGGTCCCAGTAGCAGCTGATGCATTCGTGACTGGTTTCTCTGGTGGCAAGATCGGTGTGATCGGTTTGTCTTCAGGTAGTCTTTTATGGGAAGCATCTTTGTCTTACCCGAAAGGTTTCTCAGAGATAGAACGCATGACAGATGTTTCTGCTAAACCAACTCTGTTGGGTCGTCGTTTATGCGCTGTTGCTTTTCAGGGAAGAATCGCTTGTGGAGATATTAATACAGGTAATTTAACTTGGGCTAAAGATTTCTCAAGCCATACTGGTACTGCTCAATCACAAGAATTCGTTTTTGCTGCTGATGAAAAATCTCATGTCGTTGCATACAGAGCAGTTGATGGTGTTGAGATTTGGCGCAATGAGACCATGACTTGGCGTGATGTCGGCGAGCCTTTGGCGGTTGGCCGTGTGGTAGTGATGGGTGACAAACAAGGTTACCTTCATTTCTTGGAGCAAAGCAGTGGTCAGGCAATTGCCAGAGTAAGAGTGGATAGCAGCGGTGTTAGTGCAGCTCCTATTGTGGCTAATGGATTGTTGATCATTCAAACTCGCGGTGGCACTTTATCTGCCTATCGCCCTAATTAAAAACAAAGCTGCCTGAGTTGGACTTTGATTAAAAATCAAGCCTGACTCAGCCAGAGACTTAAAGAATTTATGAAACCAGTTATTGCCATTGTTGGCAGACCAAACGTTGGTAAATCAACACTATTTAATCGCTTGACGCGTTCGCGTGATGCGCTGGTGGCTGATTTTTCTGGCTTAACGCGTGATCGACATTATGGCAATGGTCGGGTGGGTGAGCGTGAATTCATTTGTATTGATACGGGTGGTTTTGAACCAGTTGCTAAGACAGGTATCTTGGCTGAAATGGCTAAGCAAACCAAGCAAGCGGTGGTTGAAGCCGATGTGGTTATTTTCCTGGTAGACGCTCGTTTGGGCATGGCACCTCAGGACCGTGTTATCGCAGACTTTTTACGCAAGACAGGTCGCCCAGTTATCTTAGCGGTCAATAAAGCTGAAGGCATGGCCCATGCCACAGTCACAGCAGATTTCTTTGAACTAGGTTTAGGCGAACCTGTGGCCATTTCATCAGCGCATGGTGATGGTGTTCGCTACATGATTGACGATGCTTTAGATGCATTGGGCATACCTGATGAGCCCGAAGAGGACGATCGAACAGATAAGCCGATGAGGATTGCAGTGGTGGGTCGTCCAAACGTTGGTAAATCGACATTCATCAATACATTGATTGGTGAAGAGCGTGTGATTGCATTTGACATGCCTGGTACAACCCGAGATGCGATTGACGTTCCATTTACCCGTAACGGTAAACCGTATGTGATGATTGATACAGCTGGTCTTCGTAAGCGTGGCAAAGTATTTGAAGCCATTGAAAAATTCTCAGTGGTTAAAACCTTGCAAGCGATTGCCGATGCCAACGTCGTGATTTTGATGCTGGATGCCCAACAAGATATTTCTGAGCAAGATGCTCACATTGCAGGCTTTATTGTTGATGCAGGTCGAGCATTGGTGCTTGCAGTGAATAAGTGGGATGGCATGGATGATTACCAAAAAGAACGTGCTAGAACTGACATTGCTAGAAAACTACGTTTCTTAGACTTTGCCAACGTTCACCCAATTTCAGCCATCAAAGGTTTTGGTATAAAAGAATTGTTCAAAGATGTGGATGCCGCTTACGGTGCTGCAATGTCTAAATTGCCGACCCCAAAGCTGACCCGCATCTTAGAAGAAGCAGTTGAGTTTCAGCAGCCTAAGCGTGTTGGCATGTCTCGTCCTAAGATGCGTTATGCGCACCAAGGTGGTTCAAACCCTCCGATTGTGGTGATTCATGGTAACGCTTTGAGTGGTGTGACTGACAGCTATCGCCGTTATCTTGAGGGTCGCTTCAGAGAGGCCTTTAAATTGCGCGGCACCCCCTTGAGGCTTGAGTTCAGAACTGGTCAAAACCCTTTTGTTGACTCGGATAAAGGTAAGAAAAAGAAGTGAAAAACACTTTTTTCACAGCTTAGTTAAACTTAACTTTGATTAATAAATAACAACGATTAACTGAGACTAGGTTTATAGAGTAAGACTCCCAAACAACCAATAAGAAAGAAGGAGCAGGCATGAATAACAATAAAGGCCAACTTTTACAAGATCCATTTTTAAACGCGCTGCGCAAAGAGCACATTCCGGTATCTATTTACCTAGTAAATGGCATCAAATTGCAGGGAAATGTTGAATCATTTGACCAGTATGTAATTCTTTTGCGTAACACAGTGACCCAGATGGTTTACAAACATGCCATTTCAACAGTGGTTCCTGCAAGAGCTGTGGAGTTCCGTGCTGATGAGGGAACCCCAGACGCTTAACTTCTTATGCAAGCAGTTAAAGCAGCCCTTATTGGAATAGATCCAGGCGGTAAACCCGACTTTGCAGACAGTATGGCAGAGTTGGGTCTTCTTGCATCTAGCGCGGGATCACAGCCTGTGATGACCATGATCGCCAAGCGAGCAAAACCTGATCCAGCGCTTTATATGGGCTCGGGTAAGGCCACAGAATTAAGAGAGCAGATGGAAGCCAATGAAGTTGAGTTGGCAATTTTCAATCACGCTCTTTCACCTGTTCAGCAACGTAATCTAGAGCGCCATCTACAGTGCCACGTGATCGATCGAACCGGCTTGATCCTAGATATCTTTGCCCAAAGAGCGAAGAGCCATGTGGGTAAGACCCAGGTGCAACTGGCCAATGTGCGTTATCAAGTTTCAAGACTGGTCAAAGCTTGGAGTCACTTGGAGCGGCAAAAGGGTGGTATTGGTATGCGCGGCGGTCCTGGTGAGACGCAGATGGAGTTAGACCGAAGGATGCTTGAAAACAAAGCTAAACGCTTGCAAGCAGAACTGGAGAAATTACAAAAGCAACAGGCCACTCAGCGACGCTCAAGAGAAAAGGGCGGTGTTTTTTCGGTTTCTTTGGTTGGGTATACCAATGCTGGTAAATCGACTTTGTTCAATGCTTTGACCAAAGCGGGCACCTATGCCGCAGACCAATTATTCGCAACATTGGATACCACCTCAAGAAGGGTCTATTTGCCTGAGATTGGTAATGCGGTGATTTCAGATACGGTTGGATTTATTCGTGATCTTCCCCATCAGTTGGTCGAGGCTTTCAGGGCTACTTTGGATGAAACCGTCAGGGCGGATTTATTGCTCCACGTGGTCGACGCATCGAGCTTTGACCGTGAACAACAAATGATTGAAGTGGATAAGGTTTTGGCTGAAATTGGCGCCAATGAAACCCCTCAGCTGGTTGTGGTTAATAAGATTGACCAAGTACCTGCTTTAATAGAGCGAGGATCCGTACTCCGTTATGACAGAAATGGCAAGGTGGCAGCGATCTATATATCTGCAAAAGAGGGCATTGGCCTAGATTTGATGCGTCAAACATTGGCTGATTTCGCAAGGAACACTGATAAAATAAAGGCTCCTGTGAATGAGGTTCCTTCTGTAGCAGAATTAAGTTTTCAGGCCCCAGCAAAACGCTGGGAATCGTTAGATGTTTTTCATACTCGTACAGGAATGTATTCTCCCTTCGATGCGTAAATTACTACAAATATTCTCAGTTAATGATCCCGGTTGGGGCAATAACCATCAATCAGGCCCAGATCGTGGCCGTGATGAAAAGGACACGACTCCACCTCGTCAAGAGGAGAGACCTCGTCAACCTCAAAAACAAGATGGTCCACCTGACTTAGACCAGTTGTGGACAGACTTTAATAATCGCCTGAATAATTTATTCAAGGGTAAAGGCCAAGGTGGTGGTAATAATCAGCCTCCGTCATCTAGAGGAGCGGGTGGCGGCGATGGCATGAAGTCAGGTATTGGGGCCGGAGTTGTGGTCTTAGTCGCTGTGGTAGTTTGGGTGTTCAGTGGCTTTTTCATGATCCAGGAAGGTCAAACCGGCGTTGTCCTACATTTTGGTAAATATAGTCACACCACTCGTCCAGGTATTAACTGGCGCATGCCTTGGCCTGTTCAATCTCACGAAGTGGTAAACCTGTCATCAATTCGTTCAGTCGAAGTCGGTAGAGCAAACTTAATCAAAGCATCAAATCTCAAAGATTCGTCAATGTTGACTGAAGACGAGAACATCATTGATGTGAAATTTGCAGTGCAATATCGCTTAAAAGATGCGTCTGAATATTTGTTCAATAATAAAGATCCGGATGCAGCGGTTGTTCAGTCTGCTGAGACAGCGGTGCGTGAGATTGTTGGTAAGAGCAAGATGGATAATGTCTTGTATGAGAATCGTGAAAAGCTCGCGATTGATTTGAATACATCTATTCAGAAAATTCTAGACGTATACAAGGCCGGTATTTTTATCACCAGCGTAACTGTTCAGAACGTACAGCCCCCTGAGCAAGTTCAAGCAGCATTTGATGATGCCGTGAAAGCAGGTCAAGACCGTGAACGTTTAAAAAACGAAGGTCAAGCTTACGCGAACGACATCATTCCTAAGGCTCGCGGTGCTGCTGATCGTTTGATGCAAGAAGCTGAAGGTTACAAAGCCAAAGTGACTGCAACTGCAGAGGGTGATGCGACGCGTTTTAAGCTGATTCAAGCTGAATACGCTAAGGCTCCTCAGGTGACTCGCGAACGTATGTACATTGATGCGATGCAAGAAATCTATAACAACGTGACCAAGGTCATGGTGGATCAGCGCTCAAGTAATGGAAGTTTGCTTTACTTGCCACTTGATAAGTTGATTCAGCAAGTTGGACCGAATACTTCACCGCTACCATTGCAGACTTCAAACACTATGGCGAATACACCTGCCAACACTGCATCTCCTAACCCTAACTCACCAATTGTGAATCCTGCAGCAGTTCCTGCTGAGAGAAGAGACACCTCTGGTCTGCGCAGTCGTGAACGATAGGAGATCAAAAGAATGATGAATCGAATTTTCCCAATTATTGCTGGCCTGTTTATTTTGATCGGCCTTTTATCGTCAACCATTTTTGTTGTTGATCAACGTCAATACGCTGCAGTTTTTGCCTTTGGTGAACTCAAGCGTGTGGTTGAAGAACCTGGTTTGCAATTTAAATTGCCACCGCCATTCCAAAGCGTGCAATTTTTTGAGCGCCGCATTTTGACCATCGATACACCAGATGCAGAGCGTTTCATCACGGCAGAGAAGAAAAACTTATTGGTTGATTCTTTCGTGAAGTGGCGCATAGTTGAGCCACGCAAGTTCTTCATCAGCTTCAGAGGTGATGAGCGCATGGCTCAAGATCGTCTGAATCAGTTGGTCAAATCAGCCTTGAACGAAGAGTTCACTAAGCGCACCGTTCGTGAATTGATTTCTGAGCAGCGTGAAGAGGTGATGCAGAATATTCGTAAAAAGGTGGCTGTTGAAGCTGCAGATATCGGTATTGAAATTGTCGACGTGCGTTTAAAGAGAATCGATTTGCTGGCAGAGATCAGTGAGTCGGTTTTCCGCCGAATGGAAGCTGAGCGCAAGCGCGTTGCAAATGAGTTACGTTCAACAGGTTCTGCTGAGTCTGAAAAAATCAGAGCTGACGCTGAGCGTCAGCGCGACATTATTCTTTCTAGGGCTTACCGTGATGCTCAAAAAATCAAGGGTCAAGGCGATGCACGAGCCACTGCCTTGTATGGTGCAGCATTTAACCGTGATCCACAATTTGCTCAGTTTTATAGAAGTCTTGAGGCCTACCGCAGCAGCTTTAAAACCAAGCAGGACTTGATGGTGATGGATCCTAGTTCTGAGTTTTTAAAATTTATGAAGAGCAGCAGACCTCAGTCTTCAAACTCTAATGCGGCAGCCAAATAATGAATCGTTGGTTATTGCCTGAAAATATCGCAGACATCTTGCCTTCAGAGGCAAGAAAGATAGAAGATTTACGCCGTATTCTTTTGGACCGTTTTCAGTCATACGGCTATGAATTGGTCATGCCACCGATGTTGGAATATTTAGATTCTTTGTTGACCGGATCAGGTCAGGACTTAAATCTAAAAACCTTTAAATTGGTGGATCAAATTTCAGGTAGAACCTTGGGCTTGCGTGCCGATATGACGCCTCAAGTTGC
>JAGVCB010000009.1 GCA_020059445.1 Polynucleobacter sp.
CGATGATTCTTGGCTTGATTGCTTTGATCGGCTGGATTTTATATACCCACTTGGGCTCCATTAAATAAAACAATAGATAGAGCGCCCCAATATGATTCTCTCTTACTCAATCTGGTTACCGATCATTTTCGGTTTGATTATTTTGTTCACTGGTTCGGATAACAGTAAGGGCTATGTCCGCATCATGGCCTTGATCGCGTCTTTGATCAGCTTTGCTGCAACCTTGCCATTGGTCACAGGTTTTGATACAAGCACTGCAGCCATGCAGTTTGTGGAGCAGGTATCTTGGGTGCCACGCTATGACATCAATTACTTCTTAGGTGTTGATGGTATTTCAATGTGGTTCGTGGTTCTAACAGCCTTCATCACGGTGATCGTGGTGATTGCAGCCTGGGAAGTGATCACAGTCAATGTGTCTCAGTACATGGCGGCATTCTTGATTTTGTCTGGTTTGATGATTGGCGTGTTTGCCTCATTGGACGGCTTGTTGTTCTACGTCTTCTTTGAAGCTACTTTGATCCCTATGTACATCATTATCGGTGTATGGGGTGGTCCAAATCGCGTGTACGCGGCCTTCAAGTTTTTCTTGTATACCTTGCTTGGCTCGCTTTTAACCTTGGTAGCTATTTTGTATTTGTACAACGTGACAGATACATTCAATATCCTGACTTGGCACAAAGCCAAACTTGATATCGTTGAGCAAGTGCTTATTTTTGGCGCATTTTTCATGGCCTTTGCCGTCAAGGTACCGATGTGGCCAGTGCATACTTGGTTGCCAGATGCTCACGTAGAAGCGCCAACGGGTGGTTCAGTGGTGTTGGCTGCGATCATGTTGAAATTGGGTGCTTATGGTTTCTTAAGATTCTCATTACCGATTGCGCCAGATGCAAGCCAATACTTGGCACCTGCGGTGATTGTGCTGTCATTGGTAGCAGTGATCTACATTGGTCTGGTGGCCTTGGTGCAAGCTGACATGAAAAAGCTTGTGGCTTATTCATCGATTGCTCATATGGGCTTCGTTACTTTGGGATTCTTTGTCTTCAACCCAATGGGTGTTGAGGGTGCGATTGTGCAAATGATTTCTCATGGCTTTATTTCTGCTGCCATGTTCTTGAGCATCGGTGTGCTTTATGACCGCATGCACTCACGTCAAATTGCTGATTACGGCGGTGTGGTCAACACCATGCCTAAGTTCACGGCTTTTGCAGTGTTGTTTGCCATGGCCAACTGCGGACTACCAGCAACTTCAGGTTTCGTTGGTGAGTTCATGGTTATTTTGGCCGCGGTTGATTACGACTTCTTGATTGGTATCTTGGCCGCGACAGCCTTGATCCTAGGCGCTGCTTATTCATTGTGGATGACCAAGCGAGTGTTCTTCGGTGACGTGGGCAATCAACATGTTGCTGAGTTGACTGATATCAATGCGCGTGAATTTTTAATCATGAGTGTCTTAGCCATTTTCACGATTGGCATGGGCGTTTATCCAAAACCATTCACAGATGTGATGCACGTTTCTGTTATCGAGCTTTTAAAGCACGTGGCAGTTAGCAAACTTTAATCCTGAAAGAGGAAAGAGATATTTATGCAATCGATTGATCTCATTGCGATGTTACCGGAGCTGGTGCTCTTGACGGTGGCATGTTTGCTATTGATGACTGTTTTCATGAATGAGCCACAGGCATCTGACGAAGATATTTTTTATGCGCCACGTGGCACTGAGCTTGCTTATAAGATCAGTTTGGCTCTGTTGCTTGGTTTGAGCTTTGCTTTTGGTTTGCAAGCGGTTGATCAGCCAGTGCACGCCTTCAATAATTTATTTGTGGTCGATGCTTTATCAAGCATCTTGAAGTCAGTGGCTTGTTTGGCCGTTTTTATGACTTTGATTTATTCGAAGCAATACTTGATTGATCGTGGTTTATTCAGAGTAGATTTCATTGTTCTAACCCTGTTGGCCTTGATGGGTCAATGCGTGATGATCTCCGGTTCTAACTTATTGACGCTTTACTTAGGTCTAGAGTTATTGGCTTTGCCAACCTATGCCTTGGTTGCGATGAAACGTGACTCTCCCTTAAGTACGGAAGCTGCGATGAAGTACTTCATCTTGGGCGCTTTGGCGTCTGGTTTCTTGTTATACGGCATGTCAATGCTCTACGGCGCTACAGGCAGCCTTGATCTTGATGAGATCTTAAAAGCTGTTGGTGATCAACGCATCAATCGTTTGGTATTGGCTTTTGCAGTGGTATTCATTGTGTCAGGCTTGGCATTTAAGCTAGGTGTTGTACCGTTTCATATGTGGGTGCCTGATGTGTATCAAGGTGCGCCAACTGCTGTGACATTGATGATTGCTGGAGCTCCAAAGGTTGCTGCTTTTGCATTGCTGTTCCGCTTGTTGGTGGAGGGCCTGTTGCCATTGACGCATGACTGGCAACCAATGATCATGATTTTGGCAGTGCTGTCTTTGGTGATTGGTAACTTGACTGCGATTGCACAACCTAATCTCAAGAGAATGCTAGCGTATTCAACTATTTCTCATATGGGTTTCATGATTCTAGGTATGTTGTCGATTTTCGATGAGCATGCCTACAGCGCAGCTTTGTTCTATGCTGTGACTTATGTATTGACCACTTTGGGTTCATTCGGTTTATTGATGATCTTGTCTCGCAAAGGTTATGAATGCGAAACACTCGACGATCTTAAAGGCTTGAACCGTCGTCACCCATGGATGGCATTCGTTGGCTTGATCCTGATGTTCTCTTTGGCAGGCATTCCTCCAACCGTTGGATTTGCTGCGAAGTTATCAATTCTTGAAGCCTTGATCGACAGTGAGCACATGTATCTTGCCATCATCGCTGTGATGGCTTCATTGGTAGGGGCTTTCTATTACTTGCGCGTTGTTAAATGTATGTATTTTGATGAGCCAATACAAACTGCTCCAATCGAGGGTGGCTTGGTTGTTAAAACAGTCTTCACCTTGAACGGCTTATTTGTTCTGTTGTGCGGTATCTTTCCAGCAACCTTGATGGCACTTTGCTTGAGTGCCATGTCAATCACTTTATTGAGTTAATCATGGCACCTACTAGCTTAAGCATTGAATCTTGGATCTTGATTTTGTTAGCCTTGGTGGCTGCCAATGCGGCTTACACAAGTCGTAAATTTTTATTCTTCAAAACAGTTGAAGATAAGCATGTTGGGTGGTGCTTGTTGGAGATGGGCGTTTGGTACGCTCTGATTGGTTTGATTGGTTATTCATTGGAAAGCATGATTGGTAATGTTTTTCCGAAGCGTTGGGAATTCTTTGCGGTGAGCTTGTGCTTGTTCTTTGTGGCAGCTTTCCCGGGGTTCACATGGCGTTTTCTCATGAAGTATCGCAATGATGCTCGTGGCTAAGCCAGTCAATCATCCATTACATCATGAGTTCGTTTGAGTCAAACCCTAAGTCAAAC
>JAGVCB010000204.1 GCA_020059445.1 Polynucleobacter sp.
CAAACCTCTTTTCTCGCGCACTTCTTTGACAAGGCGTGAAACAAAACCGCCACCGCCCAGAATATAGTTACCAACCAACATGGGGAAGTAATCAGGACTTTTTCTTGCGATGGCCGGCATGCCCATCAAGATATGCGCCTGTTGAGCATCATGAGGAATCTGGATGATTAAATTTGATTCTTTGCTTTTATCAAACCTTAAAACATCAGGGACTTGCTGCTGCTTTTTCATCTCTTTAGGAATGGAAGCCATCAATCGATCAAGCAACCGATCAAGCTCTTCACGCCCAATATCGCCCACGACAGTTATCTTACTTCCTTTTGCAGCATATCTAGAAGCATAAAAACGCTTAAGATCCTCAGATTTGATGGCTTGAATTGTTTTAACTGTTGGTGAATTGGCAAAAGGATGGTGACCATAAATTTGACGGTCAAATTCTTTTGATAACTTTGTTTCAGGTTTCAAGTCAGCTTCTTTGATTGCTGAGACCATTCGCTCTTGCTCTCTTTTGAGAATCTTTGAATCGAACACTGGCGCCTTCAACAAAGAGCTTGCTAAATCAATGGCAGCCTCTTTTTTCTTGGCATCACTCAAAGTACGCAGGCGCATACTGGCTCTCTCGGCACTTGCACTGAAGCTCAAACCAGCACCAAGATCGGCCAAGCGATCCGAAACTTCTGCTTCAGAAATCAGGCGCCCGTTGAGCATCGACCCCTTGTCAATCATGCCAGCCGTCATAGAAGCTAAGCCCAACTGATGTTTAGGGTCATTCACCGAACCAGCATACCAATCAATTTGTAAATCGATCATAGGTATGGTTCGCGCCTCGACCAAATACACCAAGGCGCCACTGCCATGGACCCAATGATTGATCTTTGCGCTCGCCTGAGCAACTGTGGCACTTAAACTAAAAATAATAATTGCTAATAAATGTTTCATCTTAGTGCCTCATTCCTGAAGGCATGGTTTGTGCACCAGCTGGTTTTTTTTGAATTGCTTGAGGGTCTAAAGTTGCAACCGTCAATGAATCATCAATCAGGTATTTTTCAACCACTCTTTGAATATCTTCTGATTTAACTTTCTGCACATTGAGCAACATATCATCTAAGTACTTCCATGAAATACCGTTCATTTCCGCAATCGCAATTTCCATGGCCTGAGCAAAAATTGAATCCCGTTTATAAATCTGAGATGACACCAACTGTGATTTAACCCGTTCTAACTCGGTATTGCTAACGCCCTTCACTCTAACCTCAGCCAAAATCTTTCTGATAGCTTCTTCAATCACCGCAAGGCTTTTTCCCTTGGCAGGACTGGCTGAAATTGAAAATAACTGAGGGCCTCTGCCTGACATGCCGTACGAGGCATCCACGCTATCTGCCAAGCGCTGATCTCTCACCATTTGACGATTTAATCTTGAGTTGGCATGACCATCCAAAATAGCAGACAAAACACTTAAAGCATATGGATCAATCGCATTTAAATCACTTGGTTCAATTTTTGGAACTTTCCAAGCAAACGTAATTTCTGGATTTTCTGCAGGCGCCTTCACCACAATTCTTTTGGTTCCAATTTGAGGGATTTCGACTTGAGGCTTTCTCTCTTTGATTTTTTTTGCTGGAACCGCTCCATAGTATTTTTCTGCCAAAGCTTTCACATCAGATGGAACCACATCGCCACTCACAACCAATACAGCATTGTTTGGGGCATACCAATCCCGATACCACTCAAGAGCATCGAGGTAAGTCATATTCTTCAAATCATCCATCCAACCAATGATTGGATTGCGGTATGGATTATTGGTAAATGCAGCAGCCATCAATTGCTCGTAAACAATCGCTTGCGATTGATCATCGGTTCTTAAACGACGCTCCTCCATCACCACTTGGATTTCTTTTGCAAACTCTTCCTTATCGATTCGCAAGTTTTGCATGCGCTCAGCTTCTAATGCCATCATCGCTGGTAAATGACTTTTTTCGATTTGCTGAAAGTAAGCTGTGTAATCTTTGCTGGTGAATGCATTATCTCGACCACCAACGGCAGCTACTTTTTTTGAAAACTCGCCGGGCTTTAAATTTTTCGTGCCCTTGAACATCATGTGCTCCAGCACGTGAGCAACGCCCGTCTTGCCATTGACTTCATCGATGGAGCCTGCCCGATACCAGACCATGTGGGCCACAGTGGGAGCGCGATGATCTTCACGCACAATCACTTTCATGCCATTTGATAGTTGAAACTCGTGCGTGTTGATAGTCTTTTGAGGGGCATTTTGTGCATACCCGCCAAATGAAATAATTGTGGCGCCACAAAAAGTTAACGCTCGACTTGCAAGGGTTGTTAATATGCTCATAATTAATCAATTGTATCGGTCATGTTCGGATTACGTAAAACCTTATCAAACCTATTTAACCTTCAAAAAGTTGATGAACAATGGTACGAATCCCTAGAAGAGGCACTTCTTTTGGGAGACGTGGGCATGAATGCCACTCAAACCCTGATCAGTCAACTACGCCGTGATGCAAAAAATCAAAAAGCTGAATCTGCTGATGATCTAAAAGTCATTCTAGCCACATTGGTGGAAAAACTCCTGAGCAAACTTGAAAGACCCCAAAATCCACTGGAATTTTTACCGAGCACCCTGGGACAGCCAACTGTGTGGCTGATCGTAGGGGTCAATGGAGCCGGCAAAACAACCAGCATTGGTAAAATTTGCCATCACTTTCAACAGTCTGGGCACAAGGTTTTATTAGGAGCAGGCGATACCTTCAGAGCCGCCGCCAGAGAGCAGCTCATCACCTGGGGAGAACGCAACCAAGTCGCCGTCATTGCTCAAGAGAGTGGCGATGCTGCCGCAGTGGCTCATGATGCCGTTAAGGCTGGTCAATCGCGTCAGCAAGACATTGTCATCATTGACACGGCCGGAAGACTATCAACTCAGGCTCATCTGATGGATGAGCTCAAGAAAGTGAAACGCGTGATCGGCAAGGCTCAAGAATCAGCCCCTCACGAGACTATTTTGGTGATTGATGGCAATACTGGTCAAAATGGCATGGCCCAGGTGAAGGCCTTCCATGAGGCTCTCAGTCTAACTGGCATCATCGTCACCAAACTCGATGGAACAGCCAAAGGCGGCATCTTGTGTGCCATTGCATCTGAGTTGTCAGATAACCCACCCAGCGTTCTGGCGATTGGCCTAGGTGAACAACTCTCTGATTTGAAGCCATTCAACGCCTCAGAATTCGCTAAATCCTTGATTCCAAAATAATTTATTTCTATATAAATCATATGGTTATACATAAATTAGCACTCTAATATCAGGAGTGCTAATATAGAGGTATGACAAATATGAATGCCATGATTCCAATGCAATTAAATGTGGGCAGTATTGATGCCTACATTTCTAGCGTTAACCGTCTGCCCATGCTGAGTGCATCAGACGAGATTCGCCTTGCCCGGGAATTCAGGGATCATGAAAACCTAGACGCTGCCAAAACCTTGGTGATGTCACATCTTCGTTTGGTGGTGTCTATTGCTCGCCAGTATCTTGGCTATGGCATCCCTCACGCAGATTTGATTCAAGAGGGCAATGTTGGCCTAATGAAAGCAGTGAAACGATATGATCCTGAACAAGGTACGCGCTTGGTGACTTATTCAATTCACTGGATCAAAGCAGAAATTCACGAATACATTCTTCGTAACTGGAGAATGGTTAAGTTCGCAACCACCAAAGCTCACCGCAAATTATTTTTTAACCTGCGCAGCAACAAACCGACATTAAATGCTCTATCTCCATCTGAAATCGATCATCTTGCCAAAGCATTGGATGTTCGCCAGGAAGATGTGCGAGAGATGGAGAAACGGTTGAGCGGTGGTGATGTGGCCATGGAAACAGATTCATCAGATGATGACTCTTATGCTCCGATCAACTGGCTATCAGACAATCGCTACGAGCCTTCTGAAGTTTTGGCTCGAGAAGAAACTCGCCAATTACAAGGTCCCGGCATCGAAAAAGCCTTGGCAAGCCTCGATGAGCGCAGCCGCAAGATTGTTGCATCTCGCTGGTTGGATGTTTCAGATGATGGAACAGGTGGCAGCACCCTTCATGATCTCGCCGCAGAATTCAATATTTCTGCAGAACGCGTGCGCCAAATTGAAGCGGCGGCACTCAAAAAAATGAAGTTAGCATTAACTGCCTAACTTCACCTCATTGTCATTTAGTAAATCTCAAAGTAATTTTTTCAAATCTTCAGCTATGGGCTGAGGTCCCTGCTGATGTTTTAAAAACAATCTTAGCTGACCCTTTGTATCAAACACATAACTACCTGCGGTGTGATCAATGGTGTAGCTTGTGGGGCTCTTCCCTGGGACCTTGCTGTAAAAAACCTTGAAGTCCTTCGTGATCTTTTCTAACTCTTCTGTAGATTGTGGTCTTAAACCTAAAAAACGTTTGTCAAAAGACGGTACATACTGTGACAACAGCTCTTGTGTGTCACGCTCAGGATCAACCGTGACAAACATCACCTGCACACGACTGGCATCCTTACCTAACAAATCCATCACCCCTTGCATTTCAGTCATGGTTGTTGGGCAAACGTCTGGGCATTGGGTGTAACCATAGAACATCACGACCAACTGACCTTTGAACTCTGCCAACTCTCTTCTCTTGCCATTGTGATCAGTCAAAGAAAAATCTTTTCCAAATGCTTTGCTGCCAGTGATATCTACATTGTTAAATTTAATATTTTGATTTGAGCACGCCATGACACCAAAGACTGTCAGAAGAGCCAGCAAAGTGCGCATAAAAAAACGTGGCTTAATTATTTGGAATGTCATAAGTAGTGATCAATTAAAAGAGCTGCGAATAATAGTGAGAGATAAATAATAGAAAATCTAAATGTTTTTTTAGCAAGATCATCCGAATAATTTCTAAAGAGCGCAATGGCGTATGCCAAGAACATGCCACCCAAAATCAAGGCAGATGCCAAATAAAAATAACCGCTCATCTTATAAATGAATGGCAAAATCGTGGCTGCTATTAGAACCAAGGTGTAGAGCAAGATATGCAATAGTGTGAATCTTTCACCATGCGTGACCGGTAACATCGGCAAACCAGATTGCTTGTAGTCTTCACGACGATACAAAGCCAATGCCCAGAAGTGCGGAGGGGTCCAAGTAAAGATGATCAAAACCAATAACCAAGCTTCGGCTGGTAAATCATTCGCCACGGCTGCCCAACCCAAGGCTGGCGGCATCGCTCCTGATAAGCCACCAATCACAATATTCTGTGG
>JAGVCB010000179.1 GCA_020059445.1 Polynucleobacter sp.
AAATGAAGTTTTGATTTGGTTCAATCAGCGTCACATCAGCTGTGTAATTTGAAAACTTGCGCACGTACTTTGCAGCTGTTGCACCACCATAACCGCCACCAATTACCAATACTTTGGCTTTTTTAGTATCAATTTGTGTTGAAGCACAACCAACCAGAGTTGTCGCAGCAGCACCCGCTCCTACTAATTGTATGAATTCGCGTCTTTGCATGATCAACTCCCGATTATTTTGTTTTAGCTACTGGTTTTTCAGCCGGCAAAGCTGCGAAGTAAGCAGAGATTTGTTCAATCTGCTCATCTGTGTAACCTTTACTTAACTGATGCATGATCGAAGCTGTGCGCTTACCAGTCTTGTACTCGCTCATCTTCTTGATCATTTCGGCTTTATTTTGTCCCGCTAAGCTAGCCATTCCACCTTCAGAATAACCATCGGTACCGTGACAGGCTGAACATGAAGCAGCCCATTGTTTGATTTGCAAACTTTGAGCATTTGCCAAAGAAGTTGCACCTAATAAGCCCACAAATAGGCTTGCCATCAACATAGATGGTTTACGCATGAATGATTGCATCATTTCCCCCTTAAGTAACGATTTGATTCTAATTGGATAAAACATTTTTATATGTTGGGGTTTTACCTTATAATTAGTTAAATTAACTAACTATAAGATTATTAAGGGATATGGCATTTAATACAAATCCATACTTCTTATATCAATATGCCAAAAAAGCATAAGGTGATGACTGTTGATGCTTGAGTTATTTTTTGGCGTACCTGGCAAGATCAAAAAAATCAAGATCAACCATCAAGCCATAATCTTTCTGAATCACCCGGCCTTGAGGGTTGATCACATAAAGTTCAGGCACCCCTCTTCTCTTACCAATGGCTTTCGAAAGTTCTGGAGTCATCATCACCACGGGAAAGGTGTATTGATTTCTTTCCATGTAGTCTTTGGCGGACTCAGCGCGTCGATCAATTGAAATTGTGACAATGTTCAAATGCTCCGCTGGCAGCTTTTCCCTGAGTTGTTGCAGATATTTATTTTGTGTTCGGCAATACGAGCACCACGTCGCCCAAACTTGCACAATCGTGTTTCTTTTGGCCCAATGTTCAGGTGTGAATATTTCACCCTGAATCGACTGAATCTGACCTAAGGGCAATTGATCTCCGACTTCGATCGCAGTTGCTTGCGATGATAGAAAGGTGAAGAGCATGCCTAACAGCATGATTTGCTTCACCGCATTAGAGGAGGATTTAAGTAGTCCTTGCATAGAATTAAGCATAAACGAAATAAAGAAACAGGCCATTCAACTGAATGGCCTGTTTCATATTATGTTTAATTTTTTTTAAAAGAATGCCTGAATATTGGTTTGAGCACGACCCAAAATCAAAGCATGAATATCGTGCGTTCCCTCATAAGTGTTGACCACTTCTAAGTTCACCATGTGTCTCGCCACACCATATTCATCAGAAATACCATTCCCACCCATCATGTCTCTAGCCATCCTGGCGACAGTCAATGATTTGCCGCAAGAATTGCGTTTCAAAATAGATGTGATCTCAACAGCATCTGTTCCCTCATCTTTCATTCGACCCAATCGCAAGCATGCCTGCAAACCCAGACTGATTTCTGTTTGCATATCGGCCAATTTAACTTGGATCAATTGATTGGCAGCCAAGGGACGACCAAATTGTTGGCGATTCATAACATAGTCACGGGCTCTGAACCAGCAATCTTCAGCGGCGCCCAATGCACCCCAAGCAATGCCATAGCGAGCGCTGTTCAAACATGTGAACGGTCCTTTAAGACCCTTGATATTCGGAAAGATGTTGTCTTTAGGGACAAAGACCTCGTCCATCACAATCTCACCAGTCAACGAGGTTCTTAAACCAACTTTGCCGTGAATCGCAGGGGCTGTTAAACCCTTCCAACCTTTTTCTAAAATGAAACCGCGGATCTCATCTTTACCAGTGGCCTCATCAATCAACTTACCCCACACCACAAACACGTCAGCGATGGGACTGTTGGTGATCCACATTTTTGAACCAGATAATGAGTAACCACCATCTACTGGTTTTGCGCGAGTCACCATGCTGGCTGGATCAGAACCATGATCAGGCTCAGTCAAACCAAAGCAACCAATCCATTCACCGGTGGCAAGTTTTGGCAGGTATTTCTTTTTTTGCTCTTCTGTGCCGAAATCATTGATAGGCACCATCACCAAAGAAGATTGCACGCTCAACATCGATCTGTAACCAGAATCCACTCGCTCAACTTCTCTAGCAACCAGGCCATAGGCAACGTAGTTCAAACCTGCACCACCATATTGCTCAGGAATGGTCACGCCCAATAAGCCCAAATCGCCCATCTCTTTAAAAATAGCGATGTCTGTTTTTTCATGGCGAAACGCTTCAGTCACGCGCGGGAGTAGCTGACCCTGACAGTAATCATGAGCAGCATCCTTGATCATGCGCTCCTCTTCAGTCAATTGATCATCCAAACGCAGTGGATCATTCCATTGAAAAGTCTGACTCATAAAGAATTACCTATTAGCTATTAATACTAGTTATAAAAATGTGTGAAGCTCTCCGCACTTTCGCGGTCGGTGGTCAAAGTATTTTCAACCTTGCTTTGATCAGCGTAACCCAATGACATTCCACAGATCAACTGTTGCTCAGGGTTGAGGTTCAAATGCTTTGCAATCACTCGATGAAATTGAGTGAAAGCCGCTTGGGGGCAAGTATCAAGGCCACGAGCTTTAGCAGCCAACATAACGTTTTGTACAAACATGCCGTAGTCAAACCAGCTACCTTGTTGCATAACTCGATCAATCGTGAAGAACACTCCCACTGGAGCATCGAAGAATTGATAGTTCCGAGCACCTTGAGCTTTCATCCTATCTTTGTCTTCTTTACCAATGCCTAACAAACCATACAAATCAAAACCAACTTTGCGACGGCGCGCTAAATAAGGATCGATCCACTTTGATGGGTAGTAGTAATATTCTTCAGTATGTTCTTTGAGTGCCTCGGGATCATTAAAAATAGCCATGATTTCATCGGTGATCGCTTGCTTGGCAGCGCCTTGAACAATGTGCACTTGCCAAGGTTGCGTATTGGTACCTGATGGAGCGCGACCAGCAACATTCATGATGTCCAGAATGTCTTGTTTTTTTACTTCAGTTGGCAAAAAAGCACGAATGGATCGTCTTGCCTTGATATTGTCATCAATGATTTTGATATTTTCTGGGTGGTTCATTTGTTTTTGTCTCTTCTTTTTATTGGGTAGGCTAGAGGATAAAACAGACTTTGAATCTTCGCTGAGGATTTAAATGCTGATATTTCATGGAATTGGGTCGAAAAAGCCTGCTTTTTGGGTTCTCAAAGCTCAATAAATGATTTTTTTGCCAAAAATACCTGTTTTTGGGTGTTTTAGCCCCGTAAAACCTAGTAAAAGCCCTGATTAGATAATCATATGCCTTTAATCAAATTGTGCGATACTTATCCCGTAGGTCTTCAAGTAGCTTCCGTCGTTTCCATTTTTCATAATGGATGATTCGGTTAGTTGAATCTTCCAGCCCTGCAAAGAAAAGGTGAGAAATCACCACGTTTAATTTTTTTAAGGAATTTCAGTAATGGCAACAGGTATTGTTAAGTGGTTCAACGACGCAAAAGGTTTTGGTTTTATTACTCCTGATGGTGGTGGTGAAGATCTATTCGCTCACTTCTCAGCGATTCAAGGTAACGGATTCAAAAGCTTGAAAGAAAACCAAAAGGTTAGCTTTGAAGTAACAACTGGCCCTAAGGGCAAGCAAGCTTCAAACATCAACCCAATGTAATTTGGTGTTATGTTTATAAGAACCCGACTTCGGTCGGGTTTTTTATTGCCTATTTTTATCGTAGCCCATGGCAACATGATAGAAAAACAAAAAGGAGCCGAAGCTCCTTTGTTCAAATGAGCAGTTTAACGACATCTTAATTCGTAGACACCTCTTTAACACGCATTGTTCTGGCTTGTTCATTGATTGGTCGAACGAGCTTACCTTGAAAATAAACTGATGTCTGAGATAAACCATTGGTCAAAATAGTGAAAGGAGATTTCCCTCCAAAGGTATGACCAGTGTCTGATTCAATTGATCGCATCATTGATTTACCAATTCCATCAACAACACAAACAATTTGCCTTACTTTTACGTGAACATACACAAAATTACCAGGCTTGCTTGGCTCAGTCACTGATTGCTCTGTCACCATCGCATCGGGCTTAGGGCAACTAACATCTGATGGCAATGGTGCAACAGCTGCAACACTGGCTGCTGCCGGTGTTGCTGAACTTGGTGCAGATGGCTTAACTGGCGTAGTTGGATTAGTTGGATTAGTTGGATTAGACGGATTAGCTGGCGTTGTTGAGTTAGCACCATCTTCTTGAGGGGCAGCACCTTCAACCACAACCGGCTGAGGCTCTGCTGCTGGCGGATTGAATAAAGCAATGATGTCATCTTTACTAGAGTAAAAACCACCAGCCACTAAAACCAATAACAAAATTGACACCAAACCACTGCGTGATCGCTTTGTTTTTGGTCTTGAAGAATCCATCTGTCCACCAGTCTGAATGTTTTCCAAACTAACTTTGTTTGGTTTACTGGCTGATAGCTCTGTCTTTGAGTGAGCTGTCGCTTGATTTGAATCTTCAGCCACTGGCTTCTTTTCAGAAACACTGGCCTTCACTTCTTTGACTGTGCTTGCCTCTTGAGTATTTGGTGCGACATCTTCGATGGTCGCATCAAATGGCAATGACTCTTGTTGAGACAAATCACCATCTGGGTGAACTAGAACAACAGACTCATCGAGTTGTAATATTTTGGCAACTTTTTTTGCCACTGTGATCTTATGAGATTCAGAAAAAAAGCTGCTGATGCCACCTTGCTCAAGCTCAGTGATGTGTTTTTTAGACAGGCAAGCTTTGGTTGCTAAATCTTGCACATCAAGTCTTAGCTTTTCACGGGCGGCTTTAAGCGCTTTCCCTTGAATTTCAGGCAGGACTTCAGTTTTATTTTTTGATCCTAGTGACATGCTGTCTCCACGAGCTCTTTGACTCTGTTTTGCAACTTTAACATTGATAAATCACACAAAATGACAAATTCATTAAACCTTTAAAACTTATTCTTCACCAAGTCATATAAACGGACCAACTCTTGCAAAGATGGTGCTCTCATTTTTTCCATCACCCGTGACTTATGTACCTTGATGGTTGCGTCTGTTGTGCCTAAACGAACAGCCACGTCTTTATTCATCAGCCCCTCTACCAGCAAGGCGCAAACCTCTTTTTCTCTGGGAGTCAGGGAGTCATAACGTTGATTCACGGTCAAAGATTGAGTCATTGACTGGAAGATTTCTTTGTCTTTTTCCATCGCAGTACTGATGCAACGCAATAGATCATCCAAATTGAATGGCTTGAATAAGAAATCTATCGCCCCTTGTTTCATACTGGTCACGATTTCGTGAGGCATCGATTCACCTGAAATGAAAATGATCGGAGTCTCTCGGTCAATCTCTTTTAATTTTTTTTGCAACTCAATCCCTGACATGCTTGGCATGCGCATGTCCAAAAGAATGGTTGCAGGTGACACCGGAATTGATTTTTCTAAAAATGACTCAGGAGAGTCATGTGACTCAATAGAGTAACCGCAACTATTCAACATGCGAGTCAAAGAACTGCGCATGGAAGCGTCATCATCAATAATGTATATGTGGCCTAATTCACTCAAAATGCTATATCTTTCAGATATTTAACTTTAATCATATTAGATAGATTAATAGTATTCGGCTATTAGCTTTGAAGCTAATAAAAAAGCTGCACAACAGATGTGCAGCTTTTGTGGTTTTGATCAATATTTTGATCAGTGCTCAGGGGTGACCTGCAGCGCAACCAAAAATCTAGAAACCATGTTGTAGGTGGCAATCACACCCACCAATTCCACCAAATGCGAGTTACCCAAAGCGCCCTGTAAACGCTTCATCAAAACAGGATCGACTTCAATCGAGCGAGTCATTTGAATGGTTAGCTCAATAGTATCTTCTTCCAACTGACTAAATAAGCCCGCTGGCATTGGGCTAGAACCAATTTGGCGCATTGCTTTGACTTGCTCCTCAGTACCACCAGAATTCAAAAAGACCGGAGCATGATGAATGAACTCATATTCTGCACGGTTCAAAATGGCAACACCACACATACCCAACTCACGTAGTTTTGGGTCAAGACCAAGGTTGTTGCGAACCTCGCCTAAAAACGCATTCCACCCAGTTGCAAATGGCGCACTGTGCAGTAGCATGCGATCAAGATTGATGAATTGACCGCCTCGCCTTTGACGAATAGCGGCCACCAGATCCGCTGGCTCTTGCAAGTCCAGCGGTTGATAAGGCACAAGACGTTCAGCCATCAATTATTTAGTTGATTTGATGTTATTGGCCTTGATGAAAGCACCCCACACATCAATTTGCTTATTCACAAACTCTTGAGCAGGCTTAGGGCCTAAAGCAGTCAATTCAATACCTTGAGATTTAAGACGTTGCGCAATCTCTGGATTTTTCAAAGCTTTTGCAACCTCTGCGTGCATGCGATTCACGATCGCTGCAGGTGTTTTTGCTGGAGCAATGATTGCCCACCAAGCTGGAGCTTCAAAGTTAGGGTATCCACTTTCAGCAATTGTTGGGACGTTTGGCATTTCTGGTGAACGCTTGCTGGTTGTCACCGCCAAAGGAATCACACCACCTGCATCCACGTGTGGCTTAACCAAAAACAATGAGCCAATTGCCAAAGGCACGTGACCTGCCAAAGCGTCTTGCATCAAAGGACCGCCGCCACGATATGGAACGTGTGTCCAGTCAAACTTAGCGTCTTTAGCCAAAGCAGCCAATGCCAAGTGACCCAAGCTGCCTGTACCAATTGAACCGTAGTTATTGGCTTTTTTAGCTTTTGCATCGGCTAGCAATTGTTTGAAGCTGGTAATACCCGATGCTTTGCTGGCGGTCAAAACCATCGGTGCTGTACCAATCATGGTCACAGTCGTCAAATCAGTTTTGGTGTTGTACGGTAATTTATCAATCATGTTCTCGTTAACACCGTGGGTATCGAACACAACGCCAAAGGTATAACCATCCGGTTGAGCTCTTGCAACTGCGGCTGCACCGATCGAGCCTGATGCTCCACCAATGTTTTCAACAATCACGTTTTGCTTCATTTGATTTTGCAAGGCTGGCGCCAAAATTCTGGCAACTTGGTCAACAGATCCCCCTGGTGGGAAAACTGCAATCATCTTGATTGTTTTTTGAGTTGGCCAAGCATTACTTTGTGCCTGAGCGACACCACTGATACATAAAACCGACATCAAGCCGGCTAAAAGCTTATTCATTTTGTCTCCTTTAGGTTTTGTCCGGCTTTTTTAGCTCTGTGACTTCATAAATATCCCACACTCCTATAATGAATGCAATTAAAAAACGGGACAGATCATGCGCAAGAAAATTGTGGTTTTAGATGATTATGAAAATTCATATGAAA
>JAGVCB010000102.1 GCA_020059445.1 Polynucleobacter sp.
AATCTGATGCAATATTGGCTTTGGGTAAAAAATGGCCCTTGGTTTTAGAGTTTTCTCAAGATCATCCGCAAAGGCCATTGTGGGTGGCTGATGTGACGGTCAAGATTCTTGATCAAAAAAAGAAGCTTGTTTTTGAAGCCTTGAGTGATGGTCCCATCATGTTGTTAAAAATGCCCTCTGGCAAATACGATGCTGAATACACATTTGAAGGAAAAGTTTTGAAACGCTCCTTGGTGGTTGAGGAGGGCAAGTTTCAAAAGCAATCGATTGTTTGGCCGCGGTAATTTTTTGTAATTTCCTTGCAAATATAAAATTAAACCCAACCCTGTTTCCACTCCAGTCCATTGGTGAGTGATCTCCATTGAATTGTTTTTTGACGCTTACTCATCACTGCTTCAATCACCACCTGTACTATTGCCCCACCCTCAACTTCTGGCTCAATTACTTTGATCACCAAGAAATGCTTTTCTTTGTTCTCGGGTATGACTGAGGTCCATTTACTCAAGAGCAATTTTTTAGGATGAATCAGATTCTTTGTCATAGGTGAGATTTCAATGGCTCTTTAATCTTTATTCATTTCAATAGATACTATGAAGATGAAACAATTATTGCAAGAAACTAAAACAATTGCTGTGGTGGGTCTTTCGAATAAACCTGATCGCCCATCCTATGGCGTGGCCAAGTACATGCAAGCGCATGGCTACAAGATCATTCCCGTGAATCCCACTTGCTCTGAGATTTTGGGCGAGACCTGTTATCCAGATTTGAGCAGTATTCCAGTTCCTGTGGACATGGTGAATGTATTCAGAAAATCAGAAGACTGCCTAGAAGTCGCTCAAGAGGCGGTCAAAATTGGTGCCAAATCCCTGTGGCTTCAAATGGGCATCATCAACCAGGAAGCCTTGGATCACGCCAGTTCGCATGGCTTGACTGGCATCATGAATAAATGCCTGATGGTGGAACATCGCAACCTGGGTCTCTAAGCTCAGTCGTTAAACTCATCCCTTAGGCAAACCTGTCAAAGCAAAAATCCCGATTCTGGATTAAGCTAGTCGCATGAAAAAAATCAATGACATCCTGGCCAGCGAAATCACCCCTCAAAATATCTTTGAAAAGAGACGTCAATTAATCAAATTGGCAGCGATGGGTGCCTTTGGTTTATCTCAAGCTGACGTTTTCAGCAGAAACGCTTTTGCGCAAAGCGGCCAAAAGCTCGCTGCCAAGGTCAATCCAAAGTTCTTCGTGGCAGATAAGCTCACAAGCTATAAAGATGTCACAACCTACAATAATTTTTATGAGTTTGGCACAGACAAATCTGATCCTGCTCGCAATGCCCACACTTTAAAAACAAGACCATGGACCGTGAGCGTCGAAGGTCTTGTGAACAAACCGAGAGTTTGGGACATTGATGCGCTACTCAAGTTAGCCCCCATGGAGGAACGGGTTTATCGCTTTCGCTGTGTAGAGGGATGGTCAATGGTCATACCTTGGATTGGCTATTCTTTATCTCATTTGATCAAAGCCAGCGAACCACAAGGTTCTGCCAAGTACATTGAATTTATTTCTTTGGCTGATCCAAAACAAATGCCTGGCGTGAACAGTCGTGTATTGAATTGGCCATACACCGAGGGCTTGCGTTTGGATGAAGCCATGAATCCTTTGGCACTTTTAACATTTGGTCTTTATGGAGAAGTGCTGCCTAATCAGAATGGCGCACCAGTTCGCATCAATGTGCCTTGGAAATATGGTTTCAAGAGTGCTAAATCCATTGTAAAAATCCGGATCACCGATAAAGAACCTGCAACGAGCTGGAAAGTATCGGCTCCTTATGAATACGGTTTCTATTCGAATGTGAACCCAGAAGTGAATCATCCGCGTTGGAGCCAAGCAACCGAAAGAAGAATCGGTGCTGAGGGTGGCATATTTGCCCCTAAGATAAAGACCTTGCCTTTCAATGGCTACGCTGAACAAGTGGCACACCTTTACAAAGGCATGGATTTACGGAAGTTCTATTAAGTCATGAAAGCACTATTGATCGGTATTGGTTTACTGCCATTGGTCCGATTGATAGTCTTGGGCTACCAAGATGATTTGACAGCCAACCCGATTGAATTCATCACTCGCTCCACGGGCACATGGGCCCTGGTGTTTTTGTGCCTGACTTTGGCCATCACACCTTTGAGAAAACTCACTGGTATCAATCAATTACTCCAATACAGAAGAACCTTGGGTTTATTTGTGTTCTTCTATGCCTGTCTACACTTTTCAATTTGGTTTTGGCTAGATCATGATTTGATATTTTCAGAGATGATTGGCGATGTGATCAAGCGCCCTTTCATCACCGTCGGATTCATATCTTTTGTTTTACTGATTCCTCTGGCACTCACATCTAATCAATGGGCCGTTAAAAAACTGAAACGTAATTGGTCCAGACTTCATCAAGTGATTTACTTGATAGCACCCTTGGTGATCCTTCATTATTTTTGGCACAAGTCAGGAAAGAATGATTACTTCACCGTGAGTATTTATGGCGCTGTTCTTTTAATACTTCTCGCATTTAGATTAAGACTGAGGTTTAAACAGTGAACCTGATCAATCAAAACAACTCAAAGCTATCTGTTTACGGCAGACTAATGGCCATGCTCATGATTTCTCTGATGAGTTCAGCCAGCGCTCAATCAAAACCAATGGCCCTAGAAAAAACAACTCAGATTGGTCAGCTCGAATGGGACTTGCATGAAGTGACGATTGGCACAGTCAAGCTTTACGCACAACATACCAAATTTGTCAGTTCTGGAGAAAAAGAAGGCGGTAGCTTTATTTATGAATATGGCTGGACACGTAAAAAAGATTGGACTTGGTTGCAACCTTTTGGCGTCCCAGCAAAAGACCAAGAGCCAGCAGTCCATTTGAACTTCGATGAGGCGCAAGCCATCTGTCAATTTTTTGGTAAGCGACTCCCCAAGGATCAAGAATGGACATCAGCGGCTTTTCTGGAGCAACGGGCCACTCCTCCACAGCCATTCATCAAAGGCAAACGTTACCTCTATGCCAATGGTGATACACCACGAAACTCTCATTGCTTGAATGGCTGTGCAGGTCTAAAAGGCCTAGCCCCTGCGAATGTTCTTAATCGCGGCACCGGCCACGTGACCGTGATGACCACTCAGGCTGGCGTCAACGGTTTGTACGATATGGGTGGCAACGTTTGGGAATGGGTGGATGATGGCCAAGGCAATGAAAGAGTCACTCGCGGTGCCTCTTGGTGGTACGGCCCAGAGAATCAAATTGAATCAGCTATTGCCACAAAACCAAGAGATACCAAAGTGGCTTATGTTGGCTTTAGGTGCGTTAGGGATGTCAAAGATCTGAAGTGAAACTCCATCAACTGATTTAAGTAGTTGGGGTAATCAGAGATGGCATGATCACCGCCCTCTAAAATCAGTTGGTGCGTATGGGGGTATTTGGCGACCATTTCACGCCAATCTAAAACCTCATCGCCTTTTGCTGCTAACAAGAAGTAGCGCTCTGTGTGAGTGATTGCCTTTACATAGATCTCTTGAAGCTCTTCAATGTACTCAGGCATGAAATAAAACACTTCTTCATGATGCCAAGATGTTTGTTCACCAATGTATTTCTCTAAATCTCTTGCTGGCTCAATCGCTGGATTGAGCAAACTGACCTTGCTATCAAAGAGTTCGGCTAGATAAGTGGCGTAATAGCCACCCAGAGATGAACCCATGAAAGATAAAGTCCTGAATGTTTGCCCATGAATATGATCTTTGACTATTTGTATTGCTTCACGCGGTGAAGCGGGTAATTGTGGGCAGTACCAAGTGATTGACTCACCTGCTTGAATGCGTTGCTCAATGGCGGCTTTGGTCAGCTGAGCCTTATTGGAGCTTGGCGAAGATTTAAAGCCGTGAAGGTAAACAAATAAATGCATGGGAATGCTCTTGATTTTGAGTCATGCTTGATGAATGAGTCTAATATAGTCGAATCTTACTCAGGAATGCGGGTTTGTTGATGACCACAATATTTGAAAAACTTTTATCTGGTGAATTGCCTTGCGCCAAAGTCTACGAAGATGATCTGGTGTTTGCTTTCATGGATGCTGGGCAAATCAATGATGGGCACGTGATCGTGGCATCTAAAAAACCTTATGAAACTATTTTAGACATCGATGAAGAAACCACCCAGCGACTTTTTTTGGTGGCCAAGCGCATAGCTCACGTGGTTCATGATGTCTTCAAAGCTGAAGGCATCACACTCTTACAGACCAATAAAGATGCTGGCTGGCAATCTGTGCCGCACATCCATGTGCATGTCCTGCCTCGCTACAAAAATGATGGGGTCGAGCTGGTCTGGCCAAGAAAAGAACCAGGCATCGAGCGTCTCAAAGAATTGGCTAAATTGATTCAAGTGCAAAGCCTTTGAGAGATTTATCCATGAACTGTCCATGCGGCAAGGGTCGCTATGAAACTTGCTGCGGAAGATTTCATGAGGGCAAAGAACTGGCTGGCAATGCCGAAGATTTGATGCGCTCACGTTACAGTGCCTTTGTCTTGAAAAATGAAGCTTACTTATTGAGCACTTGGCACCCTTCTTCCAGACCTCAAGAACCATTGTTCAACGAAGATCCTACTCAGTGGATGGGGCTGACTGTGAAGCAGTTCAGTGAGGCCAGTGATCGTTTATCTGCAAAGGTAGAATTTGTGGCAATTTACAAAATTAATGGAAAAGCTCATCGCCTTCACGAAATCAGTTCCTTTGTCTGTGAAGGTAAACAATGGCTCTATGTTGATGGACAATTTCCCAAGATAAAATGATTCTATGAACAACGATATTCTTCTTAAAATGCGCGCAGTCTTCCAAGATTGCCAAAAACAAGCTGTCATATTGGTGCAACAGCACCCCAGCATCCACAAAGGCTTTGTGGCTGATATGCAGTTCGCTAGCACCTTTGGCACCTTTTTGGGCGAAATTAAAATCAAGCATGGTATTGATATAGAAAAAGACTCCACGGCGCAACGCTTGATCAATGCCCTAGAGAAAACGGACTCTCACACCATCGGCTTGATTCGAGAAGAGATTTACGATGCTTTAGACAAGATGCAAGCAGAACAATATGCCAGCTATATTTTTATCAGCTGCTTCCCAAGCATTTACAAAGCAATGTCAGAAAAATAAAGGCCTGCCATGATGTCCGAACAATTAGCTAAGAAGACGCTCAAAGAAAAGCTTTTCATCATCATCTTTGAGGCAGACACTCGCGCCGGACAGTTATTTGATAAAACTCTGATTTTCTTGATTTTGCTGAAAAGCTTGGTGCTTATCGCACAGCTTGGGAATTTATGGAATAGTTAATTCTCCAAATCTTCTCCATTGTTGCGGACAACCTGCACGCGTGCTCCAAATAAGGAATTGGCGAAAGAAATGATCAACGAGAGCCACAGTGCCGACCAAAAGCCATCCACTCTAAAATTGTTGTTTGGGATGATTTCTTTTGCAATCAATATTATCGCTGCGTTAATTACCAGGAGGAAAATTCCAAATGTGAAAATAGTAGCCGGTATCGTAAGGACAACCAATAGTGGTTTGATGAAAGTGTTCAACAATGCGAGCACAAGGGCAGTTACGAGGGCTATCCAAGGCTGAC
>JAGVCB010000148.1 GCA_020059445.1 Polynucleobacter sp.
GCATTCTTTTGAACCAGTACCTGGTGACCCCAAAGTCTTAACTCGGTTACTTGATCAGGGGTTAATCCAACTCGATATTCGTGATTTTTAACTTCTTTAGGTACGCCAACAATCATGATGCACTCCTCTCTTTTTTATGAAGACCAAAAATAAAATACAACAACGTTAATCCAATCAAAATCGGTGGACCCACATAAAAAGCCATGCGAGTTGATTCTGAATAAGCCATTAACCCAATCACAAACATCACAAAGAAAATGGCGAACCATGAGCCATATGGCCACATGATTGCGCGGTATGGCAAGGCATCTCTTTGCACTTGAGTTAAAGATTTTCTGAATTGAATTTGCGTGAATAGGATGGCGATCCAAACCAATAATCCAATCAAAGTCACAGCAGCTGTGATCCACTGGAATGCCTTCTCAGGAACAAAATAGTTCAAGGCAACACCCAAGGTTGGCAAGAGAATCGTCATCAAAATTGCTTTCATGGGCACGCCTGATTTAGATACTTCGCCCAATGCTTGAGGGGCATTACCAATTTTGGATAAACCCAGAAGCAATCGACCGCCACTGAATATGCCTGCATTACAAGAAGACAGTGCTGCCGTGATCACCACAAAATTGATGATGCCCGCCGCTTCTCTTAAACCGATGCTCTCAAACATGGCAACGAATGGGCTGCCTTGCTGGCCGACTTGATGCCAAGGGAAGATCGCCAAAATAACAAACAAAGCGCCGACGTAAAAGATCAATATGCGCCATGCCAATGAATCAATGGCCATAGGAATCGTCTTTGTTGGATTTTCAGCTTCACCCGCTGATAAGCCAATCATTTCAATACCAACATAGGCAAATAAAACCATTTGAAGTGATAGCAAGAAACCACTCACCCCATTAGGGAAAAATCCACCATGCTGCCAAAGATTAGCGACACCAATCGGCTCACCGCCAACACCCAGCCCAAAGAAAATCATGCCGCAGCCCATCGCAATCATCGTCACAATCGCGACCACTTTGATGAGAGAGAACCAAAACTCAAATTCGCCGAAAACCTTCACGGCCACAAAGTTGATGCCACCCATGGCTAATAATGAAGACAAGGCCCATACCCATTGTGGGACATCTGGAAACCACATCATCATGTAAATACCAACCGCAGTGACCTCTGCCAAGCCCACCACAATCCAGTAAGTCCAATAACCCCAGCCAACCAAATAACCAGCCAAAGGTCCGATATATTTTCCGGCGTAATGAGCAAACGATCCTGCCACAGGCTCATGCACGGCCATCTCACCCAAAGCTCTTAGAACAATGAATGCTACCAATCCCGCCAGGACATATCCCAACATGATGGATGGCCCTGCCAGCTGAATAGCTGTGGCTGATCCTAAAAATAATCCAACACCAATTGTTGAACCCAATGCCATAAGACGAATGTGTCGTGGCTGAAGACTTCTTTTTAATCCATGATTGTCATGAACCATTTTTCACCTCTACTGTGTCATTCAAAAATTTGAACAGGCAGAATAGGAGGCAATCAATCGCTTGTATATGGGCTGGAAATGTTTGAAATATTAAATCTAAGAAAAGTGACAATGAGAAATTTCCGAAACCTAATAAACATAGGGGTGCAAGATTAGCGACGAAATTTCTCTTACAAGAAAATAGGAACTTTCCTACAAAGGAATCAGAGTATTCCTACAATAAAGTAATCCAAATATTTGATGAAATTGGGGGTAATTTAAGAGAAATTTAAAAATTTAACTAATCAGAAAAAGTTAAATTCGCTGTTATAGGTCGAACACAGCGCGGAGACTCTCTCGATGCATCGATGCATCCACCTTCTTTATAAATGCCCTGAGGATCTCGATAACGCATCATTCGATCAATGATCATTTGATACTTTGCTGGGTCTGCCAATGATTGCTTAACGCAAGACTCAACAATTTCTTCATTCATTTGCGGCTCACCATCATCATCAATAAAGACCCCATCTCGCCAGTGATAAATCTCCACACATTTTGCTTCCAGGCTAAAAGGCTGATCCCTATTCCAAAAATTAGTGAACAAGTTATGCCCCAAATAGATGACCCAGGAACCTTCATACCCAGCGACATCTGAGGAACGATCATCTGGATTGCGAAACCATACACGATCACCCGGTACGTAATATTTCATCGGCAATGGATTATCTAAAGTGCCATATTCTTTTAACAAAGCCTCATGAAATTCTCCCGAACGAATCGCACTTCTTTCAGAACGTAATTCCATTTTCTTTAATAAATCAGGGTTCACACTTTCTAGTTCTTGCGCAATACTCAGAAGTACAACATATTCAGTTGCTCGATAACATGAAAAAGAATACGCGTCTTCATAACTGCTTGGTTGGGTAGCTTTGATCAAGCCGTCAATGATTGACTGACCCTTTTGCAATAAAAAACCTTCTTCCTCGTCGTAATACCAATAGTCAACTGGTCTCTCTGCAGCTTCCGTATCAAAATTGAGGGCAGCCTTATAACCAGCATTAACCACATGATGACGAATACTGATTGCTGAAATTAACTCGTCAAAACTAGGAAAAACAAATGGAATCGGCGTTATCAACATTGCCACCAAGATTTCTTTATCCAAATCTTTGGTATTTTTTTGACTATCGATATTCATGGTGGAATACAAACGAGTGGTATCCCAATCTGGCGCCCACTGCTCTCTAGCGACCTCTTTTAACTGATAGGTGCACCGATAAGTACCGTTATGACTTAAGGAAACAGTATCAACGTGCTGCCATAATTGCAAGGCTTCCAGATGCTCTTGCATACTGGCTTGCAAATGCTTCACTTCATCAGGGGTGTTAACAAGAAACTCAATCCCACGAGACTCAAAGTGAATATTGGCTTGATTTTCTGTCATGTTTTATAAGAATCTGTCCAACAATCTTCGACTGTGTTTATCCAATAACTGAATATTTTCTATCAAGTATTGAACACCATGATTATCAGAAACTAAATAAGTATCTTTACTGATACGACGGATATCTTCCTCGCCTTTTAAAACAAACTTGGTAGCACCCCGGCTTGTCTCAACAGCCCAAGTGCTTGGGGTTGCAAATGAAGAAACTTCAGTGATTTTCGTCAAAACGGGCATGAACTCTCTGTTTGCAAGTTCCTCTTTGATCATGCGCTGATTCTCATCGCTGACCTGACTTAAGTTATCTAACCAAACCAACTCATGACCATCACGATCAACAATCGCAATACATTGCTCTGGCAGACTGATTGGAAAGGCTTTAACTGGCAATACTTGCTCATGAAATTGCCCAGCCTCACTCATGAAGCACAATTGACCAAAAGTATTTTTTGACAGGGTGAAGTTTTTTATTGAGTTATCCATTATTCACCCCTAACTCTGCATCAACTGTATCCATCGCTTGTCTAGCTTGAGTGTCATACATACGGCGATAAACACCATTTAAATCCATGAGCTGATCATGTCCACCCTGCTCAATGATTTGACCTCTATCCAAGACAATCAATCTATCCGCTTTACGCAGTGTTGATAATCGGTGAGCAATCGCAATAGTGGTTCGACCTTTGACCAAGTTATCCAAAGCTTTTTGAATCTCTTTTTCAGTCGTGCTATCCACTGATGAGGTTGCCTCATCCAAGATCAAGATTTGTGGATCGATCAACAAAGCTCTTGCAATCGAGATACGCTGTCTTTCACCGCCAGACAAAGACTGACCTCTTTCACCTACCAAAGAGTCATAGCCATGTGGCAACCTGAGGATAAATTCATGGGCATGAGCAGCGCGAGCCGATGAGATGATTTCTGCTCGAGTGGCATTCGGTTTGCCATAAGCAATGTTTTCTGCAATCGTGCCAAAGAATAAAAATGGCTCTTGTAAAACCAAACCAATATTTCTGCGGTAGTCAGCAACAGCAATCGAACGAATATCAACAC
>JAGVCB010000200.1 GCA_020059445.1 Polynucleobacter sp.
CCGCCTGAATTCCCAGGATTGACAGCCACATCAGTTTGAATAAAAGGGAGATAGTCACCGGTCTCACGACTCTTGGCCGAAACGATGCCTGCAGTGACTGTGTTCTCTAAACCAAACGGTGAGCCAATCGCTAAGACCCATTCACCGACACGCACTTTTGATGAGTCGCCGATGGTTAAACGTGGCAAGCCAGCTGCCTCGATTTTTACCAAAGCCACATCGGTGCGCTTATCAGCGCCAATCAACTTAGCTTTAAATTCGCGCTTATCAGTCAAAGTCACATAAATTGTTGTCGCACCTTCAACCACATGCGCATTGGTCAAAATGAAGCCATTACTCTCAATGATAAAACCTGAACCCACACCACGGTTTTGCTCTTCTTGCTGAGGTTTACGATTGTTAGGGCCTTGCTGCTTGGGTGTTGGCAAAGGAATACCAAAGAAGCGGCGGAAAAATTCAGCCTGCTCTTCATCCAAGCCTGGCATTCCAGGAACACCAGAGGACTGTCGAACATTGACCTTTTCAGTCGTACGAATGTTCACCACAGCAGGATTGGCTTTTTCAACCAAATCAACAAAATCTGGATATGTGCGAACAGCGTTTGAGGTAGCTGGCGCATTCGTTGTATTTGCCGCGGGCGCTACTTTAACGGCAGCATTATTTTGGGCATAAGCTGGCAAAACAAGCAAAGTACTTGCTGCAACAGATAGAGTCAAAACAGATAAGATTTTTTTCATGGTGTTGATACTTTAGAGCATTCAGGAAGTATTTGCAGTGAAGCCTTTAAATACTCTCTCAGCAGGGTTATTAATCAGGTTTTATATGAGTATTTTTAGTTTATTTTCAATGGTCTTAAAGCAAAAAAGCCTCGGAAATCATTCAGAGGCTTTATTTGATGCACAACCCAGTAAAACGGGATATTGAGCAAATGATTTAAATACGGCGGAATACGATGGTGCCGTTCGTACCACCAAAACCGAAGTTATTTTTAACGGCCACATCGATCTTCATATCTCTAGCGGTGTTGGGACAATAGTCCAAGTCACACTCTGGATCTTGATTGAAGATATTGATGGTTGGCGGAGATTTTTGATGATGCAAAGCCAATACAGTGAATACTGATTCCAAACCACCTGCGCCACCCAATAAGTGACCTGTCATTGATTTGGTTGAGTTCACAACGACTTTCTTTGAGGCATCACCCAAAGCTGCCTTCAAGGCATCTGTTTCGTTCTTGTCGCCTAATGGCGTTGAAGTACCGTGGGCGTTCACATAGTTCACTTGATCAGGATTTACTCCAGCATCTTTCAATGCATTGATCATGCAACGACGAGGACCGTCCATGTTTGGAGCAGTCATATGATAAGCGTCACCACTCATACCAAAACCAGCTAATTCTGCATAAATCTTTGCGCCGCGAGCTTTGGCATGTTCATATTCTTCGAGGATCATCACGCCAGATCCCTCACCTAGAACAAAACCGTCACGGTCTTTGTCCCAAGGACGAGAGGCAGTCGCTGGATCATCATTTCTTGTCGATAGTGCTCTGGCTGCAGCAAAACCACCCACTCCCAAAGGAGAAATTGTGGATTCAGCGCCACCAGCAATCATGACATCCGCATCACCATACTGAATCAAACGAGCCGCTAAGCCAATGCTGTGTAAACCTGTTGTACAAGCAGTCACAGCAGCAACGTTAGGACCTTTAAGATTCAAATTAATGCTCAAGTGACCCGAAATCATATTGATGATTGAGCTTGGCACAAAAAACGGTGAAATACGGCGAGCACCACGGGTGGTGTACTCGGTGTGGGTTTCCTCAATCATTGGCAAACCACCAATGCCCGAACCCACCAAAACACCAATTCTTTCAGAATTGGCTTCTGTAACTTCTAAACCAGAGTCTTTGAAGGCTTGCGTTCCGGCAGCAATTCCATAATGGATGAATGTATCCATATGGCGAGCTTCTTTAGCAGAAATATAGTCTTCAATATTGAAGCCCTTTACTTCGCCGCCAAAATGCACACTTAAGCCAGAATGATCAAACTTAGTGATGGTAGCGATACCAGATCGCCCCGCCAATAAATTTTCCCAGGCATCACCAACGGTATTACCGACTGGTGAAACCAAGCCCAATCCGGTAACAACTACCCGGCGTTGCCCTTTGATCTGGCTCACAGCTAATTAGCCCTGCTTGGACTTGGCGAAATCGATTGCCAATTGCACAGTCGTGATTTTTTCAGCTTCTTCATCAGGAATTTCGATGCCGAACTCATCTTCCAATGCCATTACCAATTCAACTGTGTCGAGAGAATCTGCGCCCAAGTCATTAACGAAAGAAGATTCATTCTTGATTTCTGCTTCGTCTTTGCCTAATTGCTCGGCTACGATTTTCTTAACGCGTTGTTCGATGTTATCCATTTAATCCCCCAAGGGTTGTTGTAAAAATATTGAAAAGAGATTTTATCAGCTTATTTGACCAAATTAGCTCAAATAAAGTCCGCCATTCACGTGAAGTGTTGTTCCCGTGATGTATCCAGCCCCTGGAGATGCTAAAAATGCTACCGCATGGGCAATATCTTCGGGTGTTCCAAGGCGTTGGAGGGGAATATTCGCTTTTAGTGAATTTTGTTGGTCTTCTGAGAGGGCTTTGGTCATATCTGTGTCAATAAACCCCGGAGCCACACAGTTTACTGTGATGTTACGGCTACCGATTTCTCGGGCCAAAGCACGGCTCATGCCAGCCACACCAGCTTTTGCAGCTGCATAATTGGCCTGCCCTGGGTTACCGCTGCTACCCACCACAGAGGTGATATTGATAATGCGGCCGCCTTTGGCCTTCATCATTGGGCGCAAAACACCTCGGGCCAAGCGGAAAACAGCGCTCAAATTGGTATCAATCACTGATACCCATTCTTCGTCTTTCATGCGCATCGCCAAGTTATCTTGGGTAATACCAGCGTTATTCACCAAAATATTCAAAGCGCCACGCTCTTTAACAATGCTATCAATCAAAGCCTCACATGCAGCGGCATCATTAACATTCAAAACTGCACCAGCACCGCCAGTTGGCTTTAATGCTGCATCAATGTCTTTTGCACCTGACTCACTTGTTGCAGTGCCGATCACCACAGCGCCCTGTTTTGCCAATTCCATCGCAATAGCACGGCCAATGCCGCGAGATGCCCCTGTAATCAAGGCAATTTGTCCAGTTAATGTACTCACAATTTCTCCCAAACTAAGTTCACTGCTCTATCAGATAGACAA
>JAGVCB010000051.1 GCA_020059445.1 Polynucleobacter sp.
CGCGGTGGTTTTCCCAGCTAGGGTCGCTGATCGCTACCACGGCATTGGGTTCCAAACGTTTGATGAAGTCAGCGCCGATCTTTAGGGCGCCTGTGCCGCCAACTGCTTGGGCAGTCACAACACGGCCAGAGGTCAAAATCTCAGAATCTTTGCCAAACAACAGGTTCTGTACACCTTGGTTGTAGGCTGCAATACCTTCAATGGCCAAGTAGCCACGGGCAGCAGATTTTTCCATCATGATCTTTTCTGCAGCTTGCACTGCACGCAATAATGGGATCTTCCCATCATCTGTGAAATACACGCCAACCCCAAGGTTTACCTTGGTTGAGCGGCTATCAGCGTTGTAGGCTTCATTGAGGCCAAGAATGGGGTCACGGGGGGCAAGTTCGACGTTTGAAAAGAGGCTCATAGTATGAAATATGTCAGAAAGTTCAAGCAAGCCTAGAATGATAGCCGAGATGACAAAAAAGACAGAAAAAAAATCAGAAATCGACGCTTCGAGCTCCTCAGAAAACATCGTTCGTTTTCCGGGTTCGCCGTTCCTGCTTCATCAGCCATTTCCGCCGGCCGGAGATCAGCCTGAGGCGATTGCCCACTTGGTGGAGGGGATTGAGGACGGCTTGATTTACCAAACCCTTTTGGGTGTGACGGGTTCAGGTAAAACCTATACGATGGCCAACACGATTGCACGTTTGGGTCGTCCAGCCATTATTTTTGCCCCCAATAAAACACTCGCCGCTCAGCTCTACAGTGAGTTCAGGGAATTCTTTCCACAGAATGCCGTTGAGTATTTTGTGAGTTATTACGACTATTACCAGCCTGAAGCTTATGTGCCAACCAGGGATCTTTTCATTGAAAAAGATTCTTCCATCAACGAGCACATTGAGCAAATGAGATTGTCAGCAACCAAGAGTCTTTTAGAAAGACGTGACACGATCATCGTGTCCACTGTTTCAGCAATTTACGGTATTGGTAATCCTGGTGATTATCATCAAATGGTCTTGACGGTTCGACAAGGCGATAAATTGACTCAGCGGGACATCGTGACGCGTTTGATTGCGATGCAGTACGAACGCAATGATGTTGATTTTTCCAGAGGCACTTTCCGAGTTAGAGGCGACACCATCGATGTTTTCCCGGCAGAACACAATGAACTGGCTGTGCGCATTGATTTATTTGATGACACTGTCGACAGTCTTCAGTTCTTTGATCCATTGACTGGCAGGATTCGTCAACGCATTCCACGTTTCACAATTTATCCGGGCTCACATTATGTTACCCCTCGTGAAACGGTTTTGCGCGCGATTGAAACCATCAAAGCAGAGTTGCGTGAGCGCTTGGATTTTTATATAAAAGAAGGCAAGTTGGTCGAGGCTCAGCGCTTGGAGCAACGCACACGTTTTGATCTTGAGATGTTGTCCGAGTTAGGTTTCTGTAAAGGCATTGAAAACTACTCAAGACATTTATCGGGCGCCAAACCAGGCGAGGCACCGCCAACATTGGTGGATTATTTACCACCCGATGCCTTGATGTTCTTAGATGAGAGTCATGTTCTGATCGGTCAGTTGAACGGTATGTATAACGGCGATAAAGCCCGTAAATCAACCCTGGTGGATTACGGTTTCCGCTTGCCATCGGCGATGGATAACCGCCCGCTGAAATTTGAAGAGTTTGAAAAGAAGATGAGACAAGTTGTTTTTGTCTCAGCCACTCCGGCAGCCTATGAAGAACAGCATGCTGACAAAGTGGTCGAGCAGGTGGTGAGGCCTACGGGTCTGGTGGATCCTTTGATTGATGTTAGACCGGCTTCTAGCCAAGTCGATGATGTGCTGAGTGAGATACATGCCCGTATCAAAGTGGGTGAGCGTGTGTTGATCACGACTTTGACCAAGCGCATGTCAGAGCAGTTGACTGATTTTATGTCAGACAACGGCATCAAAGTTCGCTATCTGCACTCGGACATCGATACGGTTGAACGTGTGGAAATTCTCAGAGACTTACGTCTTGGCGTTTTTGATGTATTGATTGGTATCAATCTCTTGCGCGAGGGCTTGGATATCCCAGAAGTTTCTTTGGTGGCCATTTTGGACGCTGACAAAGAAGGTTTCTTGCGTTCAGAGAGAAGCTTGATACAGACGATTGGTCGTGCTGCCAGAAACGTGAACGGCAAAGCTATTTTGTACGCTGACAAAATGACTGATTCTATGAAGAAGGCCATTGGAGAAACTGAGCGCCGTAGAACCAAACAAACCGAATTCAATAAACTTCACGGCATTACTCCTAAGGGTGTTGTGAAGCGCATTAAAGATATCATTGATGGCGTTTATGACGTTGATGAGAAACGTCAAGAGCTAAAATACGAACAAGAAAAAGCTCACTATGAGGATATGAGCGAAAAACAATTGGCCAAAGAAATTAAACAGCTCGAAAAATTGATGGTTGATCACGCTAAAAATCTTGAGTTTGAGAAGGCGGCGCAAACAAGAGATCAACTTCTAAAGTTAAAGGCCATGGTTTTTGGTGCTGAGTTACACGACACAATTCAATTGAATGGAAATTAGGCATGTTCGGGTTTAAAGATTTTCGCCGTTTGTGGGCGCGTTGGAAAGAATCAAGAGATGCCTCACAAGCATTAGACACTCTTTTGCATGTGCCTGATGACACTGCTGAATTGGCAGATCGTAATCGCTGGGTGATTGAGTTAGCTTATTGGTTGCGCCGCGCTGAAAAATCAACAAAAAATAATCCGACGGTCATTTTAGAGGGGCATCCTGAGCATGCGCGCTTAAGATCTTTTTTAAAAATTCTTGAGCAAAGACCGGACGTTAAATTAAAAATTGCAAAATTGATTCGCAGTATTTTGCGAGACAACGACGCACTGTCATTGCTATGTGACACGGGTGTGGCTACAAGGCCGAGCTTTTGGGGGGAAATGATGGAGCGTTTGCGCAATCATTTGATTGCTCCACCACCCAATAAACCAGAACTCACCGTTTTATTTGCGCTTGGTTTTGTGGGCCCGCACGATGCCTCTTGGGTTCATGATTTAGATGATGATTTATTGAGCTCACTCCATGACTTAGCTCATTATCAAAAAGATACATCTGATGCCAATAACTTGTTCAAAGACATGGCTGACGCAATCATGATTTTGATCAGTTATATCAGTTCTGCGGGTTTGAGTTATTCAGTTAGATCAAGACTGCGTGGTGTGAGTGGTCAGGATTCACCTTTTTATCGCTTGGGTAAATTGGCTGAGGACATTCTCAAGGCTGAGCCTCGTTTAAATGACTCTTTATATCAAAACACTTTAAAAGAGTTTCAGGAAGTATTGAATGATTGCTACATCGCCTGCGATGATGTTTATGCTCATCTTGATGAGAATGGCGTTTCAGTAGAAACAGTCTTTCAAGTCGAGACCATGCGCTTACGCTTAGCCAGGGTTGAAACATTGCTAGAGGCTTGGCTTCATCGTGACCAGAATCAATTATTTGCAAAATTAACAGCTGATTTAATCCAGACTGTTCAGGGTCACCGCAGTATCAAGCGCCTTGCTGAGCAAACATTTGCTTTGCTATCAAGAAAGATGGTGGAGCGCAGTGCAGAAACTGGCGATCATTACATCGCAGGTAGTCGTAAAGAGTATTTTTCAATGCTCAAAAAATCTTTGGGCGGTGGTGCGATTGTCGCGGGTACTGTTTATTTGAAGTTCCTGATCACCAACCTTGGTTTGGTTCGCTTCTTTGAAAATATTCTTTTGACCGTTAACTATGCTGGTAGCTTCTTATTGATTCAATTTGCTAATTTCACATTAGCAACCAAACAACCCGC
>JAGVCB010000209.1 GCA_020059445.1 Polynucleobacter sp.
CAATCATTGACAGGGAAATTCTCCTTAAATAATCTAAGTGAGAATCTAGATAAATCGACTTCAGGTCAATTAAAAGTTGGCGAGATCATTGATGCGAAATTCACTTTCAGTGACCAACAAAAACTACGCCTTGGCCTTGGTATCAATGCTCCTGGCTATGTACCCCAAAAAGGTTTTTCTAGCACGATTGTTTTAGATCAGCTAGATATCTCAGTTTGGCAATCCTGGTTAGACAAGAACTTCCCAGAGTCACCAAAAAAAATAAGCGCTAACACCAATACTGCACAAAACTCAGGCTTTGGTATTGATGCGGTTTCAGCAAACATTAAAAATCTAAAGCTTGCTGACAAATCATTCAAAGATGTTTCCTTGCAAGCCACTCACGATAAAGACCAGTGGTATGCCAGCCTTCAATCACCGGTTGCCAAAGGTTTGGTGCAATGGAAATCGGCCCGAACAGGCTTCCCCGAAGGGAAGCTAACAGCACGCTTGCAACAGTTGGTAATTGAGAATGCTGAATCTGGTGATACTGTTACTAAGAGTGTTAACAAACGCATACAAAAAATTCCAGCTTTAGATATTCAATCTGATGAGCTTATTTTTAACAATAAGTCTTATGGGAAAATGGAACTAATTGCCAGCAATGACAAAAATGACTGGAAGCTTGAAAAGCTTTCTTTAAAAACAGCTGATGCTCAGATTAATGCCACCGGTCGATGGATTCTTCCCAAAGAGACCAAGCAATTAAATGCTGGAAAAACAGAATTGAATTTTGATTTAGACATCAATAATGCTGGCCAACTTTTATCTAAACTAGGCTTTCCAAAAACAATTGATGATGGCTCTGGTAAGTTGGTCGGGCATCTTCATTGGGCAAATGCTCCTTACAACTTCGACATCAAATCCTTGAATGCAGATCTATCTTTAGATCTGATTAAGGGTACGATTTTGCAAGTTGATCCGGGCGTTGCAAGATTATTAGGTGTTCTAAGCTTCCAGGGCTTAACCAGAATTGCGACACTCGATATTGGTGGTGTACTAAAACCAATTGTGACGCAAGGAACTCCTTTTGACAGAATCACTTCAACAGGCTCCATTACTAATGGCATTGCCAAGATCAAAGATTTAAGCATGCGCGGACCCCAAGGAAATATTCGCTTAACTGGCAAAGCAGATTTAATTCAAGAAAACCAAGATATCCGCGTAACAGTCGTTCCCAACTTCAATGCAGGCTCAGCTTCTTTGGCCTACACTTTCATTAACCCAATCATTGGTTTAAGTACCATGGTCGGTCAATATTTGATTGCGGATGAAGTCAGTAAGCTGTTCCAGCTAGATTATCTTGTTCAGGGCACATGGGCAGATCCACAAATCATTGCCCTCGATAACAAGGGCAAGCCCTTGGATGAAAAACAATTAAAAGAAATTCGAGATAAATCTTTATTGAAGCAACAAACTCCCACCAAAAAGTAGATCGGAGTTAATATCAAGTTAATGAATCCTCATCAATTAACTGTTGCCGCAATTCAAATGACTTCAACAGATTCAGTTGAAGACAATTTACAAACGGCCAATCAACTTATTCAAGCAGCCAAACAAGCTGGAGCCGATGTGATGGTCTTGCCAGAATATTTTTGTTTGATGGGGCAAACCGATCAAGATAAAGTGGTCATCAAAGAAGATTTTGGTCAGGGTCGTTTGCAAGACTCATTGAGCATGATGGCCAAGCAGCATCAAATCCACTTGATTGCTGGAACCATTCCTTTGAGCGCTCAAAATAAGCACCAAGTGAAAAATACCAGCTTGGTGTTTGACCCGGCCGGTGAAATCATCAGCAGATACGACAAGATTCACTTATTTGGCTTCAAACAAGGTGACGAGGAATATCAAGAGTCAAAAACTATAGAACCTGGTTCATTACCCTGTAGTTTCAGCATTCAAAAGAATGGGGTGGATTGGAAATTTGGTGTCACCATTTGCTATGACATCCGCTTCCCTGAGCTTTATAGACAAATTGGGCCGGTGGATTGCCACATTGTTTCGGCTGCTTTTACCCACACCACGGGTAAAGCGCACTGGGAAATCCTCCTTCGAGCCAGGGCCATTGAAAACCAATCCTATCTTCTAGCCAGCGCTCAAACTGGTCAGCACACCAATGGACGAAGAACTTGGGGCCAAAGCATGCTGATTGATCCTTGGGGTGATATTCAATCAGAGTTAAAAGAAGGTGAAGGATTTACCTTGGGTATTTTGGATAAAAGCAGAATTGATGAAATTCGAGCAAAATTACCTTCACTACAACATCGCACCATCTAAAGAAAATAATGAATTCAACTCTTGCACTAGAAAACCCCCTTCATCTCAGTCGAGCTGATGCTTTAAATATTGCAAAAGAAATTCTTTTGGCGCCAGCAGGCATTTCAGAACAAGATCTGCAAAAGACTCTTGCGCACATGCATACCCACCAATTAGATGATGCTGATTTGTATTTCCAAAGAACTCACAATGAATCTTGGAGTCTTGAAGAAGGTATTGTTAAATCAGGCAGTTTTAGCATTGATCAAGGCGTTGGCGTTCGCGCAGTCAGTCATGACAAAACAGCATTTGCTTACTCTGACGAAATTAGTGCCTTGGCGTTAAAAAATGCTGCTGAAGCAACTCGCGTGATTGGTGCTCAACAAAAAAGCACCTATCTCAGCCCCAAGTGGAAAACACCTGCCACTCATGCGCTGTATCAATCATTTAACCCACTAGACAG
>JAGVCB010000196.1 GCA_020059445.1 Polynucleobacter sp.
CACGCCCAAGTATTTACCGTTTGAACCAGCGTTGGTTACCAATGTAACACCGCTGGAGTTCTTCACTTTCACTGGTGTTGGTACGCCATCGTGAGTATGTCCACCGAGGATCGCATCGATACCAGTCACACGACTGGCCATCTTCAAGTCAACGTCCATACCGTTGTGAGAAATCACTACAACAACCTTTGCACCTTTGGCACGAACTTCGTTCACCATTTTTTGCATGTTGTCATCTTGAATACCAAATGTCCAATTAGCCACCATGTAACGTGGGTTGGCGATTGGGGTGTATGGGAAAGCTTGACCGATCACAGCCACTTTCACACCATTCATTTCACGAATCACATACGGGTCAAATACCTGGTCACCAAAGTCATTGGTTTTGATGTTTTGAGCCAAGAATGAAATCTTGCCTTTGAAATCTTTTTCAACAATCTCTTTAACGCGATCTTCACCAAGAGTCATCTCCCAGTGTGGTGTCATGATATCTACACCCAAGGCCAAACAGGCATCTACCATGTCTTGACCGTTGGTCCACAAAGCAGTACCTGAACCCTGCCATGTATCACCACCGTCTAATAACAAAGCGCCTGGACGGCTGCCTTTCATTTTCTTGACCAAGGTGGCCAAATGCGCAAAACCACCTACTTTGCCGTAGGTGGCTGCTGCTTTTTCAAAGTTCAAATAAGTGAAAGCGTGAGCTTCCAATGTATTTGGTTTGATATTGTGAGCTTTCAATAGATGCTCACCCACCAAGTGAGGTGTCTTACCAAACTGATCACCGAAACCCAAGTTCACATCTGGCTCACGGAAGTAGATTGGTTTTAATTGTGCGTGACAATCAGTGAAGTGTAGAAAGTGCACATTACCAAAACGAGGTAAATCATAAAACTTGCTAGCCGCTGATTGAGCTTGCGCGTAATCAGTATTGAGGGCCATACCACCCGCTGAGGCAACTGCTAAAACTTGTAAAAACTCTCTACGATTCATTGACATAAAAAACCTTATTAAAAAATAAAAAGGCCGCTAGACTCGAAGGCATAGCGGCCCAACTTGTTACTAATTACTGATTAACTGGAGATGCTGGATCCAACAAAAGAGCCATCACGTGACGCATTTGGTCTTCTGTTAACAACTTATAGTGACCCATGCGAGGCATGTTACTGCAGGCATTGTAGGCTTTAGAGTTATAAATCTTGCCCCATGTGTACTGAACCACCGCTTCCGTATTGCCACGAATTTTTCCGTAGTTCCACAATGATGGACCAATATTGCCGTGAGAAACTTCCTTCTTGTTAATCTGATGACAGTTATAGCAACCACCGCCAATGGCTGAACCAGCCTTATCAGACCAAGTAGCACCGCGACCACTTTGAGCAATCTTCTCGCCCTCTTTCCAATCGCCTAGATACTTGCCATCAGAAGGTTGCTTGATAGTCGCCATATTGGCTTTTTCAATTGCTTCACGCTTCTTCGGATCACCCTTGCCAGCAATAGCTGCTGCGTCAGAGCAAAACTTTTGAGTTTCATCACGCTCAAGACGATCTAAACCAGCTTGGCCTTTTGCACTGAAACTGGCTGCATGATCTTTTTCAAACTTGCTTTGAGCCATCACTGATGTTGAAGTTGCCACAAGCAATGCAGCAGAAATCATTAAATGTAATTTTTTCATTATTTATCTCCTGCGACTTAGCGCTTCAATCCTGGTGTATTCATGATGCCATCCTTGGCCTTTGCACCCATATATACAGATAAAGCCATTGTTACATCTGAAATATAGATTGGCTCAGGGAAACGTTGCTGACGGTAGCAGTCATTCAAACGACGCTGCATAGTCCAGAAAGAACCACTTGAAACACGGTATGCAGGCCAGTAACCGAAACCTAATGCAGCACCTTTTTGAGTTGTGATGTTTGGCAAGTCTTGTAAACGAATACGTTTACCATCTTCACCGTGACATGAGGCACATGAGAAGTCCATTGGGCCGCCTTGGTAGAAGAAAGCCTTCTCACCCATAGCGTACATTTCTTTCTCTTTTGGATGCTTCACAGGCACATTGATTTTCATGCCCTTTGAAGCAGTCACAACATAAGCAACAACTGCTTCAACATCCTTGCGCTTACCTTTTGCAAAGCCAGCCTTGATGATTTCTTGAGCATCATAGCCTTGTAGCTTTTCCATACAAGTGATGATGCGTGACTCTAAATCTTGCACTTTATTAGTATCTTTAAAGTAACGTGGTAATTCAGCAGAAGCACCTTTCACAACGCCAGGACCCTTGCCTAAATCACACTTCTGTAAAGAAACATTTTTAGGGCCCATAGGTTTAGACCAAAGTTCTTCACCAGCCGCTTCGTACAACTCAGCTGGATTGCCATCAGCAATCATTTCACGGTACTTCGCAATATCATCAGTCGCACTTTGAGCCATGGCAAGACCTGCAACCATGCTTAAAGAGACTAATAAAGCACTACTTATAGCTTTTTTCATTATCTACTCCTCTTGTTAACAAAAACCCGTCAATTTTGATTTTGACGGGTTTTTTATTTTCTTATTAGCTTACTTTTGCTTTATCTGTACGAGTGTCGTTCTTGTTATCAACCCAAGTAACAATCACTTCATCACCTTTAGCGCCACCCTTGAACTTGAAATTCAAGAATGGGTCTTTAGATACAGCTGGACCAAACTCACCCTGGAACACTTGCTTACCTTTGCAAGTAGCACTGATTGTTGTGATGTGGTGAGCTGGAATTACCTTACCAGATTTATCTTTACGCTGACCTGTTTCCATGTCGTGCTTCATCAACACTTTAACGTCAACAACACCGCCAGTCTCTTGGGCGCGTACGCGCATTGGATCTGCCATTTTTATTTCCTTTCAGTACAAATATGATTAGTTAAATGAATTGTGTGAGGGGGAATTAACCGCCGCAACCACCCAATGTCACTTTAACTTCTTTAGTTGATACAAACCACTTGCCATCAGCCTTCACCAAAGCGTGAACGTTTGATGTTTGACCCATCTTCACACGGGAAGCCACAAACGGCTCCGTATCTGGAGTCATGATGAATTGAGCAGCCAATGCACTTGGGTTCTTCTCAACCAAAATGGCGATATGTTGCGTTTTTGCCATTGATGTTGTTACGCCCACAGGCACAACTGCACCGTTTTCAGCAATATCAGGGGCATTGATTGTGATAGCACCAGACTTATCAGCAGCAGAACCGCCTAAAGACTTAAGTACATCATCCAATGTTTTGCCTTCAAAAGCAGCTTTGTTCCAAGTTGCAGCTTCTGCTTGAGAAATGAGGCCAGTAGCAGCCATCAAACCGATTACAGCTGTTAATCGTAGTGCTTCACGACGTTTTTGGTTCATACGAACTCCTTCTTAAAAAACTAACTATCAAAAATAATAATTTCTACCTGACTATCTTACATCTTTATTTACCAGAAAGCATCCACTTGACCATCACTTCAATGTCCGCATCAGATACATGAGCGTGAGGCGGCATTGGAATTGCACCCCAAACACCAGCACCACCAGCCTTTACTTTGGCACTCATTTTCTTCACTGCATCTGCCTGACCTTTGTATTTTGCGGCAACTTGAGCGATCGAAGGTCCGATGGCATGAGATGCTGGAGCATGGCAAGTGGCGCAATTGTTTTTCTTAAACAATGCATCAGGCGATAGTACTTCAGCAGCAACCGCGCTCACTGTCATCATGCCCTTACCAGGTAACTTACTGACTGGTGGCTTGGTTGTATCAACACCACGGTATGGACCATAAGGTCTGTTTTGTAAGGCAAGATTTTCGTGAGCATTGCGAGCGTAGTCAGGCAAAGTCGAGCCAATCGTCACATGTTTTGCACAATTAGACATACAAGCAGTTGATTTAACGTCTGGCTTACCACCCACAGTCCACATGCCGTGGTCTTGGGTCATACCATTGCGGTTAGGCATCAGCTTTTGTACATCAGCAATGTTTTTGTTGCTCAACGTGAACTCTTCGGGAACAATTTCAGCCATTGAAAGGATATAACCAACAACTGCATAAGTGTCGTCAACACTCAATGTTCTTGGGGCGTTCCATGGCATAGCACGATGAATGTAATCCCAAAGTGTTGACACTGTTGCAACTTTCATCAAAGTTGTACGCTGCGGTTGTTTATCGCTGGTCAATGAAGCCACACGACCAGTTTTAATGTCCTCTTTAGTTGTTCCACCAACGATCGGTGTGAACACTTCATTAGATTCTCCAAAAGTACCGTGGCAAGATGCGCAACGACCTTCCCAAACTTCTTGACCGCGCAAAGTGCTACCAGATCCTGCTGGCAAACCCTTGAAGTCAGGACGCACATCAATGTCCCAAGCAACTACTTCAGCCTTGGTCGCTTCACGACCAATACCCGTGTACTTAGACTGAGCGATACCTTCGGCAGTAAGGCCTAAAGCCAAACCTGCCAGTACCAAAGTTTTAGTTAAATTAACCAACTTGAACATTGCTCAACTCCCCGTTCGTATCAAGCTTCCATGCTTGGATTGCGTTATTGTGGTAAATGGAACGTGTACCACGTACTTCTCTTAGTTGTTTGATCATTGGCTGAACATAACCAGTCTCGTCTGTTGCGCGTGACATCAAGATGCCTGGAGATCCATCCCAAACCCAGTCTAAGTTAAAGCGAGTGACCGCCTTAGAAAGAACTGGAGTTTCAAGACGAGCTCTGCGCCAATTGTTACCACCATCAACAGAAACATCTACATGCTTGATCTTGCCGCGGCCTGACCATGCCATACCACTGATGTTGTAGAAACCTTTATCTAGCAATTGCTGACCACCAGACGGTGTCGTGATCACAGACTTACATTCTTGAATAGAAGTGTATTGACGATGCAAACCGCTTGGCATCAAATCGATGTAATGAACTGCTTCATCTTTGGCTGCGTAAGGCATGTCACCAACTTCAATACGACGCAACCACTTCACAGAACTAACACCTTGTACACCCGGAACCAATAAGCGCAATGGGTAGCCGTTCTCAGGACGCAACATTTCGCCGTTCATGGCCCACACAACCAACACATCCTTCAGAGCCATTTCCATTGGAATAGTTCTTGTCATACCTGAACCATCACCACCTTCAGCGAGGATGTATTTACCCTTCTTGAGGTCAGCGCTACACATATCAAGTAATACTGAAAGAGGCACGCCTGTGAATTCGCAGCAAGACAACATACCGTGGGTGTACTGTACGCTCGGCACAGCAACGTTACCCCACTCTAAACCTGTGTTAGCACCACACTCGATGAAGTGAATACGTGACACGCTTGGTAAACGCATCAAGTCGTCCATCGTGAAAACTTTTTGCTGCTTAACCAAACCGTTGACCATCAAACGATGTTGAGCTGGATCGATATCGTACCAACCTTGGTGGTGACGTTCGAAGTGCAAACCGTTTGGTGTGATGATGCCGAAGAAACCTTGTAAAGGAGCAAACGCCACAGAAGCTGCAGAGACACGTGTCAAACCAGGAGACTCACGACGCTGAAGAGGCTCTTCCCACTTTGAAGGTAAACCATAGGGACGTGCTGCTACCGGTTGACCCAAAGTCGTTTGCCATGTTTGCTTTTCTAAAATAACTTTTTCACCATCAGCAGCGATTGCTGAACCAGCAGCTGTCGCACCCAAAGCTGTTACAAAACTTTTGCGCAAGAAACCACGACGAGTTTCATTTAAACCGTGCTCGTAAACTTCATCAGCAAATTGCTGAGTCACGAAGTTTTCAGGCGCACGACGCAGTCTACCGATTGGCGTAGATTTCTTTTTAATTGTCACAAGGACCCCCAAAGATTCAAACTAGATAAAAAAATAACTTGCTGTTGAATATCATCTTAACTCACATGTGTCATTATTCACTTTTATAGATTGTTTTGAAATATCTAAATGACGAAAATATTAATTAATTTTGTGTTTTTAGGGTAATTACTAGTGGAAAGACAGACACATTTAATGGTTTAGCCTAACTGAACTTAATCTTACAAATTCCTGATAAGGACTCAACCGCAATGACAATTGATACGCAAGCATTAACGCTGACGCTAAAGCTTGCATTTTTCACTCTTCTCTTTTTAATTCCATTCGGAGTTTGGGTTGCATATCGTTTGGCGAGCATGCAAAAAGGCAAATCATTTTTAGAAGCAACCCTTGCCCTACCTTTGGTTTTACCTCCCACTGTTTTGGGTTATTACTTGCTGGTGAGTTTTAGCAATGTCACACTTTTTAATGAACCATTGACGTTCACGTTCACGGGTCTAGTGATTGCCTCGATTATTTTCAATTTACCATTTGCCATTCAACCGATTCAACGCGCGTTCGAAGCGATTCCTCAAGATATTCGTGAAGCAGCGCAATGTAGTGGTTTGAGTCCTTGGAAAGCATTCAAGTTAATTGAGCTGCCACTCGCTTGGCGTGGCATCGTGAGTGCCGCAGTGATTACCTTTGCACACACCTTGGGCGAGTTTGGTGTGATCTTGATGATCGGCGGATCAATCCCAGGAGAAACCAAAACGATTGCCATCTCAATTTATGACAGCGTACAAAACATGGATCATGCCAGTGCCAGTGGTATGTCATTACTGCTATTAATCATTTCATTACTAGCAATTACATGGAGCTATCAATTGACTGGCAAGAAGCGAGCTGCGTAATGTTAAAAGTTCAATTACAACGCAGCACCGGCTTTCCGATGAACATTGATTTTGAATGTGCTCCCGGAGAACTTCACATCTTGGTTGGCCCATCAGGCAGCGGTAAAACAACAACCCTGCGCAGCATTGCTGGACTATCTGATGTGTCAGGTTTAATTCAATGCAAAGATCAAGTCTGGCTTGATAGCTCTAAAAATATTTTTGTTTCAACCTATCGACGCTCAATTGGATTTCTATTCCAGAACTATGCCCTCTTTCCACATCTAACAGTTTTAGAGAATGTTTCGATTCCTCTGATAGGTCGCAAGCAATCCACTCGTGATGAAGCACTTCGTTGGTTAGAGCGTTTGCGCATTGCTGATTTAGCGAATCGCTTACCGAGCCAAATTTCAGGTGGTCAACAACAGCGTGTGGCTTTGGCTCGTGCATTAGCAAGAGATCCTCATGCCCTGCTTTTAGATGAACCATTTTCTGCTGTGGATGCACCAACCAGACAAAACCTTTATGAGGCTCTCTCAGAGTTACGTCAAGCAGTATCACTGCCGATTGTTTTGGTCACACATGATTTGAATGAAGCCATCCGTTTGGGTGATCGAATCACAGTGATTGATCGTGGTAAGAGCTTACAAACTTCTGATCCACATCACCTGCTTGATAAACCCCGAAATGCTCGCGTTGCTGAGTTGGTTGGCAGTCCAAATTTGTTTGAAGGCCTTTACGAAAATGGTCGTTTGTCTTGGGGCAAACATGGCTTGAGTTTATCGGTCAAAGATAAGGGCAAGATCAAAAAACCAACTGAAGTGGCCTGGGTGATTCCGAGTCACAGCATTGAAATTGTTGATTCTGAAGAACACGCCAATAGTTACAAAATTAATCTAATTGACTGTCAAGTCTCAAGAGTCAGACAATTAGGACAAATTGCTGTGGTGTATTGGCAAGTCAAAGATTGTGATGATCACATTGTTTGGCAAGCATCATCAAGCGAACTGAGGAGATTGGGCATTGAAGTGGGTGCACGGAAAAAGATTTATTTAGACCCTGAGCAAATCCACATCATGCCAATCAAGTTTCACTTAAAAAATACATAAGCGAGGTTGTATGACCAGTCATGACCGCAGAGGTGTTCTAAAACTTTCTTTAGGCGCCGTGGGTCTCTTGGCTTTGCCTCAGGTCACTGAGTTTGCGAGAGCTGCTGAGGATTTTATTCGTGGGCCTCGCATCAAAGACCACCCCATCAAACAACTCAGTAAACATGTCTGGATGATTTACTCTCCGGATGGTTTTCCAACGCCTGAAAACCAAGGAATGATGTGCAATATCACTTTTGTTGAAACAGCCAAAGGTATCGTGGTGATTGACACAGGCGCATCAGTACAAATTGGTGAAATGGCTATCAGAATGATGAAGACTTTCACCAAGAAACCGGTGATTGCTCTTTTCAATTCTCACTATCACGGCGATCACTTCCTAGGTAATCAAGCATTTGTTGAAGCTTATGGCCCAATGCCAATTTATGCCCACCCCTACAGCATGAAAGAAATCAAAGGCGTTGAAGGCAATGCTTGGAAAAATCTCATGGAGCGCTGGACCAATCAAGCCACCGCTGGAACCAAGGTCATTCCACCAACTCATGCTGCTAATCATGGTGACGTGTTCAAGTATGGTGATGTGACCATCAAGATTCATCACTACGGTATTGCACACACCCCGGGTGATATTTGTATGGAAATCGTTCAAGACAAAGTCACGCATGTGGGTGATATCGCCATGGATGACCGCATCGCTAATATGGACGATGGCTCATATGTTGGCACCTTCAAAACCTACAAGGCTTTGACTCAGGCCGCCGGCGCGCAACTCTGGATTCCAGGACATGGCAATGCTAAAAAAGAATTGCTCGCTGATTACGGCGAGTTCATGTCAGGTATCTATGAGACCTGTCTGAAGGCAGTTCAAGATGGCGTTGATCCAAGTGCTGCGAAAAACTTGGTACTCAAAGACCCTCGTGTGATGAAGTACGCCAAACGTACCAAAGGCTTTGATGGAAATATTGGTAAGTACACAAGCCTTGCCTATCTAGAAGCAGAAAAGGAAGCTTTTTAAGCCTCCTTTTTTGTTTTTCTGATTTTTTATTCTACGTTTTAGTTTTCATTGAATGACTTATTTGCCTAGACCAGCTAATAAGTCATTTTTTATGTCCTCAATATTTTCAAGGCCGACTGCAATCCTCACCAAACTATCCGTGATGCCAGCTGCCGCACGAGCCTCTGGCGAGACACGCACATGAGTGGTTGTGGCGGGATGGGTGATGGTGGTTCTGGTATCACCCAAGTTCGCTGTGATTGATAAAAGCTTGGTACCATCGATCACTTTCCAAGCAGCTTCTTTGCCCCCCTTAAGCACGAACGACAAAATAGGTCCGCCCATTCTTTGTTGCTTTTGGGCTAACTCGTATTGAGGGTGTGAAGCCAAGCCAGGGTGATACACACGCTCAACCGAAGGATGCTTTTCTAGCCAAGTTGCTAACTCAAGGGCTGATTGACTTTGCTTTTCTAATCTCAAGTTTAGCGTTTCTAAACCTTTGAGCAAAACCCAAGCATTGAAAGCTGACAAGGTTGGCCCAGCAGTTCTCACATACGGGAAGACTTTACCAAGCACAAACTCTTCTGTGCCCACAATCGCCCCGCCCAAAACCCGACCTTGACCATCCAAGTACTTGGTGGCCGAATGAATGATCACATCAGCACCCAACTCTAATGGCTTTTGAAGAGCTGGCGTACAAAAGCAGTTATCCACCACATAGAGTGCGTTAGCAGCTTTAGCAATTTCTGCAATGGCAGCAATGTCACCAACTTCCGTCAATGGATTTGAAGGTGTCTCTAAGTAAAATAATTTTGTGTTCGGCTTGACCGCGGCTTTCCAAGAATCGAGGTTGGCCATGTCCACGTAAGTGGTTTCAATACCAAATTTACTCAAAATACTATTAAAGAGCTGAATGGTTGCACCAAACACAGAGCGTGAGCAGATCACATGATCGCCTGCCTGCAAATGTGACATTGCTACCGTCATGATGGCTGACATACCAGAGGATGTAGCAATACAAGACTCACCACTCTCTAATGCTGCCAAGCGATCTTGGAACATGGCAACCGTTGGATTGGTGAAACGAGAATAAATAAAACCTTTTTCTGCGTCCGCAAAACCATGAGCAGCATCTGCCGCACTGTCAAAGCAAAAACTGGAGGTTAAAAACATCGCCTCAGAGTGTTCATTGAACTCAGTTCGACGCACGCCCGCACGCACCCCCAAAGTCTCGGTGTGCAAGTTTTTAATGTCCAAAGGTGGTCGTTTTTTATCGCTCATGACTCAATACTACTCTTGAGAAGCCAAATGTAAATGTAATTGTGAGCGAGCCAAGTCAGTGGATTCGCCCTGCTGACGATCCGCCAATGCCTTAGGGGTGTTTCTAGCAGCTTCTAGAGCATCCAAATAAGACTCAGTGATGTCACCGGTGATGTAATTACCGTCAAAGCAAGATGCATCAAAATTAGTGATCGCGGGGTTGATGTCTCTGACAGCTTTTTTAAGATCTTCAACATCTTGATAAATGAGTTCATCTGCGCCAATCATTTTGGTGATCTCTTCATGGGTTCGACCATAGGCCACCAATTCACTGCGGGTTGGCATATCAATTCCATAGACGTTTGGAAAACGCACAGGAGGCGCAGCCGAAGCAAAGATCACTTTCTTGGCACCTGCATCACGGGCCATTTGCACGATCTCATACGACGTTGTGCCGCGCACGATCGAGTCATCTACAATCAGCACATTTTTGTCTTTGAACTCTAAGCGCATCGCATTGAGTTTTTGCCGCACTGATTTTTTACGCATTGCTTGACCAGGCATGATGAAGGTACGACCGACATAGCGGTTCTTGAAGAAACCTTCACGGTATGGCACGCCCAAGAGCTTGGCCACTTGCATTGCTGCAGGTCGGCTTGAATCAGGGATTGGCATCACCACATCAATTTGCGAAACATCTGTTTCTCGTGCAATTTTTTCTGCTAAATAATTACCCATCAATAGACGCACGTCATAAACGGTCACACCATCGATGCATGAGTCAGGTCTTGCCAAGTAAACGTATTCAAAAATACACGGGTTAAGCGTGGCGTTTTCAGAGCAAAGCTTGCTTTGGAATTGGCCATCTTGACCAATAAAAATCGCTTCGCCAGGAGCAACGTCTCTAACAAACTTGAAGCCCAAACCTTCTAAAGTCACAGACTCAGAAGCAATCAACCATTCAGGGCCATTGGGCGTGTCCATGCGGCCAATACACAAAGGACGAATGCCGAATGGATCACGAAATGCCAATAAACCATACCCGGCAATCAGAGCAACCACTGCGTAAGAACCTTTTAAACGCTTTTGCGCCTGAGTCACTGCGGCGAATGCTGAAGCAGCATCCAAGGCAATACTGTCTGTGGAACGTTGCAGCTCATCAGCCAAAACGTTCAATAAAACTTCCGTGTCTGAATTGGTATTGATATGGCGGCGATCACGGTAGAACATCTCATCGCGCAAAGCAGGCGCATTGGTTAGATTACCGTTGTGAGCCAAGATCAAACCGAATGGTGCGTTCACATAAAAAGGCTGAGCTTCTTCTTCACTACTTGCCGAACCAGCTGTAGGGTAACGAACCTGACCGATACCGGCATTGCCTGGCAAGCTACGCATATTGCGTGTTCTGAAAACGTCACGCACCATGCCATTAGCTTTATGCATGCTGAATGAACTACCATTCATCGTAGCTATACCTGCAGCATCTTGACCGCGATGTTGCAAAAGCAACAATGCGTCATAGAGCAACTGATTCACTGGACTATTGCCAACTGCCCCGACAATTCCACACATAAAAACCTCTATCTTCTAAAACTACTACTTCAACTGCCCAGACACCTGAGCAGCCCATTCATCCGGTAACCAAGCTTGAGCCATACCTGTGAGTAATTCAATTGCGGGCAAAGTCCAAGCTTTACGCCATTCACTTGTTTGAGTTGCTCCAGTCAATGACAAGAGACTGCTCAACACAACGATGACCAACAAGCCTCTTAAAAGGCCAAAAGCAAAGCCTAAAAAACGATCCATCGGACTTAATCCAGCCTGCTGCATGAGCTTGGCTAAAAAACGTCCAATCAATGCACATATGATCATCGTCACAATGAACAAAATCACAAAGCCAAGAGCCAACTGAGTCATTTCGCCACCCGGCACACCAGCCAACCACTCTTTAGCCAACCAAGTGGCATAGTGATAAGAAATCCAAGCGGCAGCAACCCAAGCAATTAAAGCAAAAACTTCTCTGATCAAACCACGCCAAATACCTAACAGCGCAGAAATTACTAATACTGAAAAAAACGCTATATCGACGACAGTGAAATGAAGATTCATGAGTATTCAGATCCTTTTATCACTGTGGCTTTCGCTCAATAATCTTTGGACTTAAACCAACGTACTTGATTTTTTTCTCAGCAGCTTCCGCACTCGCCTTATCTGAATAAGGACCAGATCTCAATAGATGAAGCTTGACGCCTTCTTTATTGGTTTTGATTTCAACATAGCTACTGACTTTTTGTTCCGTTAGCTTCTTCTGCCAATTCTTCACGCGCTCCTCGGAAGAAAAAGCGCCAATCTGAACAATGAATTTGCCATTCGGATTGACATTTGCACTTGGAGCAGCAGGAGTTGCGGGGGAACGATTCTCAAGAATGGATAAAACCTCTTCGCCTTTATCCAATGATTTAGCGACCGCAGTGGCTTTATCAGTTTTAGCTTCTTGTTTAGCTTCTTTTGATTCCTTGGAATCTTTCGTGTCTTTATTTTCTGTTGCCGTCACAGGTGCCGATGGTACGGCTGAATCAGCACTCTTGGTTTCATTAGACTCTTTAGACTCTTCAATCTTTTTATCGTCTTTTGATCCAGGCTGAATGATCTGGATTGCAATGTCGTTGTTATATTGCTTTGGCTCGGAGTCAAAAATGATTGGGAGACCAGCAACAGCAACTGTGACCAAGAAAACTGCACCAATCAATCGGTGTCTGGCTTTTTGACGCTCTGGGTCTTCTGTTAGACCATCCTCAACGGGCGTGTTGTTTTTGCTACTTGGGCGGTTAAGGAACGGTAGGCGCATCAGCTAAGTTATAGATTCAAAGTTGTGTCATGGTTAATGAGCTTTTGCATTTCGGTAAGCTATCACACCAGCAACGGTATAAAACGATCCGAATACTAATATTCTATCACCCTCACCCGCCTTTTTTAAGGCTGATTCATAGGCCAAAGAAGGACTTGAGAAAACCTCGATCCCCGAGTCAGCCCCCTCATTGAAGCCCAAGGTTCTTAGGCGTGATGCCAGAGATTCTGCGGAAGACGCACGAGCAGTCGGCAAATCACAAAAATACCAAAAATCAATCTTATCCATCATGGGTTTTAGGACCCCATCGATGTCTTTGTCGGCCATGGCACCGAACACAGCGATCGTATAGGGGTGGTAGGCCATGTTTTCAAGGTTTTGAGCAAGAGCGGCACTGGCGTGCGGATTGTGAGCCACATCCAAAATGATGGTGGGCTGCCCAGGAAGTACCTGAAAACGCCCCGGCAACTCAACCCAAGCCATGCCGTTCCTGATTTCTTGAGCCCCTACCGGCAAACGGTCTCTAACAGCGATCAAGGCCGCAATCACAGCGCTTGCATTGAGCAATTGATTGGCGCCTCGCAGTGCCGGATAGCCTAGGCCAGAAAAGCGTTTACCTCGCCCTGCCCAACCCCACTGTTGTTTATCACCCTGAAAGTTGTAGTCTTTACCCATTAACCACAGATCAGCACCGATCGATACTGCATGATCAATCAAGGATTGCGGTGGTACAGGGTCTGCACAGATGGCAGGTTTGTCAGAGCGAAAAATACCAGCTTTTTCAAAAGCAATTTTTTCTCGGGTATCCCCAAGATATTCCATATGATCTAAATCGATACTGGTGACAATCGCACAATCCGTGTCGATCATATTCACTGCGTCTAAGCGACCTCCTAAACCAACTTCTAGAATGACCGCGTCCAAATCAGCACTTGCAAATAAATGCATGATGGCCAAGGTGGTGAACTCAAAATAAGTCAGGGTTGGTGGATTAGGCAAAGATGCTCTGGCCAATTCCACAGCTTTGAAGTGCTCGAGCAAAAGAGCATCGCTCACATTTTCGCCGTTCACACGAGCGCGTTCATTGAATGACAGTAAATGAGGAGAAGTGTGGCAACCAACTTTATAAGAAGCTGCCAACAAAGTGCTTTCTAATAAAGCGCAGGTAGAACCTTTGCCATTGGTGCCGCCAACAGTGAAGACCACCGATTGGAAATTGAGTTGAAGAGCTTCTTTGACGCGTGTGATGCGCTCCAAGCCCATATCGATTCCAACAGAGTGGGCAGTCTCTAGGTGCTGTAGCCAATCATCTAAATTGTCGAACGTGGCAGGCAAGCGTGACTATGGTCTTAAACAACAGAATCTGTTGGCAACTTCAACAACAGCGCCAACAAATCAGCAATCTCTTTGCGCATTTGGCGACGATCAACAATCATGTCAATGCCACCCTTTTGCATCAAGAACTCTGAACGTTGGAAGCCTTCAGGTAATTTTTCGCGAACCGTTTGCTCAATCACGCGCGGACCAGCAAAACCAATCAAGGCTTTTGGTTCAGCCATCACCACATCGCCCATGAAAGCGAAACTCGCGGAGATACCACCCATGGTTGGATCGGTCAGAACACTGATGTAAGGAAGTTTGGCATGAGCTAACTTAACCAACATCGCATTGGTTTTGGCCATTTGCATCAATGACAATAAACTCTCTTGCATGCGAGCACCACCTGTGGCGCTGATACAAATAAACGGTACTTTTTGCTCCAAGGCCATTTGAGCACCGCGCACAAAACGCTCACCCACCACAGAGCCCATCGAGCCACCCATGAATTCAAATTCAAAACAGGCCACCACCACAGGAATGGTGTGAATCGATCCAGCCATGACCACCATGGCATCGGTTTCACCTGTTGAATCCATCGCATCTTTGATGCGATCTGGGTATTTCTTCGTGTCTTTGAATTTCAAGGCATCAACTGGCAATACCTCCTGGCCAATCTCATGACGACCTTCTGTATCCAGTAATTTATCTAAACGCTCACGAGCATTGATGCGCATGTGATGATCACATTTAGGGCACACATGCATGTTTGACTCTAGGTCATTGCGGTATAAAACTGCTTCACAGGATGGGCATTTGACCCACAACCCTTCAGGAACGCTTTTGCGCTGCGCAGGGTCAGTGTGTTGAATACTTGGGGGAAGAAGTTTATCAATCCAGCTCATATTTATTGATCCAAAGCCTTACGGATATCCTTTAGAAAGTCTTCCAGTGATTGTACTCTCTGTGCCGGGGCGGCTTCCTCTAAAAGCTGAACGATTCGGCTACCAATCACCACCGCATCAGCTGTTTTTCCAATAGCCACGGCTGACTGGGCGTCCCTGATACCAAAACCAACTGCGATCGGTACTGAGGATGCAGCTCTGATTTGCGGAATAATGCCTGCGACTGCCTGAGTGTCCAAGTTTGCGGCTCCCGTAACCCCCTTGAGAGAAACGTAATAAATGTAACCCGCCGCCACTTTACCAACTTGATCAATACGCTCTTGCGAGGAGGTCGGTGCCAATAAGAAAATTGGGTCAATGCCTGCAACTTTGCATTGCTTGGCAAAGTCTTCGCATTCTTCTGGTGGGTAGTCCACGACCAAAATGCCATCAACCCCTGCATCTTTAGCGGTTTTAACAAAAGTTTCAGTGCCCATGTGTTCAATCGGATTGGCATACCCCATCAAGACCACCGGGGTGTGATCGTTGGTTTGGCGAAATTGTTTGACCAATTCGATGCAGTGCTTGAGGGTGGTGCCGTGAGACAAAGCTCTCTCTGAAGCTCTCTGAATCACAGGGCCATCAGCCATTGGATCTGAGAAAGGCACTCCCAATTCAATAACATCAGCGCCACCACGCACCAAGGCATGCATTAATTCAAGGGTGATACCTGGCTCAGGGTCACCGGCAGTGATAAAGGGCACAAGACCTTTGCGGCCCTGTGCTTTTAAATCAGCAAATACTTTTGCAATCTTTGACATCTATATTCCTAAAACTTCAAACCTGATTCTTGAGCAACGGTGTGCATGTCTTTGTCTCCTCTTCCCGATAGATTGATCAAAATCGATTTATCTTTCGGTAAAGTTGGGGCCAATTTACAAGCGTAGGCAATGGCGTGACTGCTTTCTAAAGCAGGAATGATGCCTTCAATTTGGCAACAATCATGGAAGGCCTTGAGTGCTTCATCATCCGTTACAGCGACATATTCAGCGCGCTTGGAATCTTTTAACCAAGCATGCTCAGGACCAACACCTGGGTAGTCCATGCCTGCTGATACTGAATGCGTCTCAGCAATTTGACCGTTTTCATCTTGCAATAAATAAGTACGGTTGCCATGC